>JBLNAS010000323.1:0-7411 GCA_050259475.1 Methylocystaceae bacterium | reverse complement strand
CAACATATGCCTCCCGGCTTTACTCGGTCTTTAGCTGAACGACTTGATCAGATGTCGGCGTTAAAGGTAAAAGAAGCTGAAAATGGAGAGGAAATAGTACCAGGGACAGTATACATCGCCCCTGGTGACCAACATCTCTTATTTCAGTCGCGCCAAGAAGCAGGAAGAAAACGGCTGTATGTGGAATTGTCTAAAAATAATCCAGTTAATGGTCACCGTCCCGCCGTTGACCCAATGTTTTTTTCGATGGCCGATAAATTTTGGTCTAATCAGATGGTAGCGGTAATTATGACTGGAATGGGAAGTGATGGTGCACAAGGCTTGGCTTACATCAAGGAACGAGGTGGCCAGACTATTGCCGAAGATCAATCAAGCTGTGTGGTTTTTGGTATGCCCAAAGCGGCAATAGCTACCGGCAAGGTTGATAAAGTAGTACCTTTATCGGGTATAGCCCAGGAGATAACGCGCTTGCTTTAATTTATAAATTGGTTGGAGGTGTTTTCCCGTGAACATGGATATGACTCAATATCTTGATGTTTTTTTGGAAGAGAGCAATGAACACCTAGAGAATCTCAACCAAAGATTGCTCGAATTAGAGAGAAAACCGGGCAACATTGAGTGCTTAAATGAAATATTTAGAGCTGCACATACCTTAAAAGGTATGTCTTCTACCATGGGCTTTGATGATATGGCCGATCTAACTCATCATATGGAAAATGTGCTGGCGGATTTGAAGGTTGGAATAATTAAAGCTGACACTATTGTAGTTGATGTACTATTTAAGTGCCTCGACCGTTTGCAGTTATTGGTCGAGCGTATTACCCAAGGTAAAAATGAAAAACTCGATAATCAAGATTTAATAACTATGTTAGCTGCCATTAAAGAGGGTAAGGCTGCAGCCCAAACCGCAGCGGTTGCTGAAAAGGAAGTAATTTCTTCTCCCCAGTTTAATCGAGATTTTTCTTATAATGACTATGATATTACGGTGCTTAAAGAAGCGGCTAGCCAGGACTTAAGCACTTATTTAATTGTCGTTGAAGTTGACCCAAATGCCCTGATGAAAGCAGTGCGGGCTTTTATGGTTTTTAAAACTCTCGAAGAAGAAGGAGAAATCATTAAATCTCAACCTTCGGCTCAGGAGTTAGAGGAAGGTAAATTTGAAGAAGGATTTGCTTTAATCTTATTAAGTAACTCAGAAATCCAATTACTCAAGGACAAGGTTATGGCTATTACTGAGGTGCGTAATGTTGAAATAATTGAGGTTGATATCAATCAAGTTATACCCAGCCAAAATACTTTAGTGGGGCAACAAATAGATGAGCACCTAGATGGAAACGCAAGTATTAATGAGCTGGCAACTGAGGTCATAAAAGTACACCGCGCAAAACAGACAGTTCGGGTAGATATTGAACGCTTAGATAATTTAATGAATCTGGTTGGCGAATTGGTTATCAACAAAGGTCGACTAGAACAGATTGGTAGCTTGCAAAAACTAGCTGATTTGACTGAGACCATAGAACAGATTGATCGTATAACCACTGATTTACAGAACGTAGTCATGAAGGTGCGGATGGTACCAATTGAACAGGTTTTTAACCGCTTTCCTCGTATGGTTAGAGATCTATCTCAGGAATTGGGTAAGGATGTTAACTTTATCATTGATGGTAAAGACACAGAGCTTGATCGTACAGTTATTGATGAAATCGGTGACCCGTTGGTCCACTTGTTGCGAAATGCTTTAGATCATGGCTTGGAGACACCGGAACAAAGGGAGTTGAAAGGTAAAAATCGAGTAGGTACTGTTCGTTTATCTGCTCGCCATGAGGGCAATAACGTTTTAATTGAGGTTGAAGATGATGGCCGGGGATTAGATCGTCATAAGATTATAAGCAGTGGGGTAGCTAAGGGGATGCTCACTGAGCGAGAAGCTGAGACCTTAAGCAACGAACAGATTTACAGTTATCTTTTCCGTTCTGGTTTTTCTACGGCTGAGAATATTACAGATGTATCTGGACGTGGGGTCGGGCTTGATGTGGTTAAGAGTAAAATAGAGTCACTTAATGGTGATATTGAAATTGAAACTCAGCCGGGTAATGGTACTAAGTTTAAAATACGTTTACCACTTACGCTAGCAATTATCCAGGCTTTGCTGATCCGAGTAAACCAGGAAATATTTGCTGTACCATTAAGTTCAGTCGATGAAACGACCATGATAACTCACGATGAAATAAAACTGGTGCAAAACCAGGAAGTGGTACTTATCAGGGGGAATGTACTTCCATTAGCTCGCTTGCGAAATTTATTGGAAGTTCCAGTAGCAGAAAATCAGGATGATGTTATGTATGTAGTAATTGTTCGTAAAGGTGAAAAGCAGGTTGGTTTGGTTGTTGATGGCTTAATTGGTCAGCAGGAAATCGTTATCAAATCACTCGGAAAGTTGTTGACTGGTATCCCTGGCATTGGTGGAGCAGCCATTCTTGGTGATGGTGGAGTATCTTTAATCCTAGATGTAGGAACTCTGTTTTAACAATAATGAATGACCGGGGAGGGACAAGAATGTATGATAAAGCTGAAACCTCAGCCTTAATTAATGAAGTGCAGGTAGTAGCATTTAAACTCGGTGATGAAGAGTATGCAGTTGATATATTGGCAGTACAAGAAATTAATCGTCTGCTGCATATAACACGGGTACCTAGAGCTAATAGATTTATTGAAGGTGTAATCAATTTACGAGGCAATGTAATACCCATAATTAACCTACACAAGAAGTTTAATTTAGGTCAGCCAGAGAATAGTGATGATACTCGGATAATTGTTTTTCAGGTAGCTGATGTCAAAGCTGGCTTTATTGTTGATGGGGTATCTGAGGTATTGCGTCTTAATCTCGCCGATATTGAAGAGACCCAAAGTGTTTATGGATCCCTTGATGCCAACGTTATACGCGGTATCGGTAAAGTCCAGGGTCGGTTAGTAATCTTACTTGACCCAGCACAACTTTTGGAACTATAAGCAGGAGTGAGGTAACCGCATGATTGAGGATTTTGCTGAACTCTCCCATATTCAAATTGATGCCTTAAAAGAAATTGGCAATATTGGAGCTGGCAACGCAGCAACTGCCCTAGCACTAATGATCAACACTAAAATTGATATGACAGTGCCTAAAATCAGCATTCTGCCCTTTAATGAAGTACCGAACTTAGTTGGCGGGCCAGATATGCCAGTAACCGCTATTTTTTTGATGGTGCACGGTGATGCTGCCGCTAATATTCTTTTTATGCTTCCCCTAACCTCAGCTGGTATTCTTGTTGACATGGTTATGGGTCAGCCTCCAGGAACAGCAGTAAGTTTTAATGATATTGAGAAGTCAGCTCTAATGGAAATAGGTAATATTTTAGCGGCAACCTATTTGAATGCCATGGCATCTTACACCAATCTGTTATTGCGTCCTTCGGTTCCGGCTCTTGCCTTCGATATGGCGGGAGCAGTATTAGATGTTGTCTTGGCTGAATTAGGGCAGGTAGGGGATCATGTCCTTTTACTAGAAACTGACTTTAAAAAGGGTGAACAAGAGGTAGTAGGGCATTTCTTTCTATTACCTGAACCAGGTGCACTTGACCTTATACTGGCGGCATTAGGAGTGAGTAATTAATGAGCAGAATTGTACAGGTGGGAATGGCAGATTTAAAAACCGCTAATCCGCCTGATAAGCTTATGACTGCCGGCCTAGGCTCCTGTGTCGGCGTTTGTTTACTGGACAAGATTAATCGCGTAGCTGGTATGGTACACGTAATGCTACCATCAAGTATCCAGGCGCGTAATAATCAGAATCGGGCTAAATTTGCTGACAGCGGTATTACTTCTCTATTAGAAGAGATGGAGAAAATTGGGGCTGGCAGGAATCGAATTGTTGCCAAAATTGCTGGTGGAGCACAGATGTTTAAGTTTTCTGAGGAAAGCAGCATAATGAAAATTGGAGAACGTAACACCGCCGCCGTTTTGGAAACCTTAAGCGGTTATCGCATACCGCTGCTAGCTAATGATACCGGCGGTAATTACGGGCGTACCATCGTATTTGATGCTCAAACTGGTGAGCTATTAGTTCGAACAATTGGTTATGGTGAGCGGGTTATATAATGAATAAAGAAGAGCTGAGTTTAGTTTGGAAAAAATATAAAAGTAGCTATGAAACTAAATCCTATGAGCAGTTGGTAGGCAACTATATTCACTTAGTTAAATATGTCGCTAATCGCTTAGCTATAAATCTCTCGACGCAGGTTGAAGTTGATGAGTTAATTAGTTATGGGGTCGAAGGACTACTTGATGCGATAGAAAAATATGACATTGAAAGGAATATAAAATTTGAAACCTATGCCATCACTCGGATAAGAGGATCAATGATTGATGGCCTTCGAGCGATGGATTGGGTTCCCGTTTCTGTTCGCCAGAAAGCTAAGGAATTAGAGCGTGCGTATAGTCAGTTAGAAGCTGAACTAGAAAGAGCTGCTACTGATGAGGAAATGGCTAAACATCTGGGGGTATCATTAGAAAATCTGCATAAAATGGTAAAGGAAGCCAGCACATCGACGATAACCTATTTAGAAGACTTTATTCCCAACGAAGATGGAGAAGAAAAAAGCAAGCGCATTGCTGATTATCTTAAAGATGAATCAGCTAAAAACATACTTGAAATATTAGAAATGGAAGCAGTTAAAACTACCTTAGCTCAGGCGGTAGGCAAGCTTCCCGAAAAGGAAAAGCAAGTTATAACACTTTACTATTTCGAAGGACTCACCCTAAAAGAAATTGGTCTAGTTTTAGGGTTAAGTGAATCACGCATATCCCAGTTACATACCAAAGCGGTACTAAGAATGAGAAGTAAACTTAGCCGTATACGTGACGAGGTTCTGTAACTAGGGCAAGGGGGTAGAATGATGACGGCAAGTGGATCAATAGTCAAAGAGAAAGAAATAATACAAATTCAGATTTCCCGTGATGAGATGCAGGCTTTTGTTATCATTAATGCTCCATCGCCTTCAAATACGGAAAAAGATGATGAAGAGAAGCCATTCGAAGTAACCCGTGAAGAGATAATAATTGCAATTCAACAAAGTGGTATTGTTTTTGGTATGGTGGAGGCCGGTATCGAAGAAGCCCTTCGGTCAGATCGTTACGGTATGTCTTGTTTAATAGCTCAGGGTAAGCCACCGATTAATGGCAATAACGGCTACATAGAATATAAATTTTCTCGTACTCGGGAGACCCATCATGACTATTCAGAAGAAAAGGGTAAAGTAGATTATCGACAATTGAGCCAAATCAAGAATGTTAGGCGTGGCGAATTGTTAGCCAATAGAGTTCCAGCAGGTGAAGGACAGGAAGGAATGACGGTAACTGGTAAACCAGTTGCTGCCAAGCCAGGCAAACCTGCAATACTAATGCCAGGTAAAAACGTGGTTGTTGATGATAATGGTGACATGGCCTATGCCGATGTTGACGGTCATGTGACGATAATTGAAAACAAAATAAATGTTTTACCTATTTATGAAATTGCCGGTGATGTTGATTACTCAACGGGCAATGTTGATTTTGTAGGTAATGTTTTAATTATGGGAAATATCACCACCGGGTTTACGGTCAAAGCCGAGGGTGATATCGATGTGCGGGGTGTAATAGAGGGAGCAATGGTTGTAGCTGGTGGTAATGTTGTGGTTAGTAATGGCATCACTGGGGGAGATAAAGCAGTCGTATTTGCTGGTGGTGACGTTATTGCACGCTATATTGCTAATGCGCGGGTTGAAGCCCGTAACAATATCATTGTTCGAGACAGTATTTTGCAATCCCAGATTAGAGCTGGAGTATCAGTTCGAGCTGAAAGTGGGCGTGGAACTATCGTTGGTGGGGTTATTCAAGCGGAAGAAGAGATAATCGCTAAGGTTATAGGCTCTAACTTGGCTACCGCCACCAGTTTAGAAGTGGGAGTAAATCCAACTCTTCGCGAAGAGTATCGACAAATTAGCGGACGACTGCAAGAGAGAAAGAAATCTCTTGACCAGCTAACCACTAATGTTCAGGCCTATCAGAAATCGGGGATGAATCTTGATAAACTGCCAGAATCAAAAAAAATGGCATTGTTAAAGTTATTAGAGGCTTTCCGACTAGTCAAGGATGAGGTTAATGAATTGACCAGCAGGTTACAGGATCTGGAGGAGAAATGTAACAATTTGCAAAAAGGTAGAATATCAGTAGCTGGGGTAGTTAATCCGGGTGTGCATATGATAGTCGGTCAGGCGATCTTTACCGTAAATGACCAGATTAAGTATGCTGTATTTACCTGTGAAGATGGTGAGGTAAGGTATCAACCCTTACGTTAAGGATAGGGGAGGCATTACCATGGGAATGCGTCCAATTGATGTACAAATATCCATACCCCGTACCGCAGAGGTGGGAAGGATTGCCCAAGGCGACCAGCAACAGAATCAGATGCGACAACAGGAGGTTGCCAGTCAATCACAAGTGCATACTGATAATTACGAGAACAAGGTTCGTAATTCCGAACATGCTGATGCCAAGAAGATAAAAGATGAGAAAGATCGAGAAAAGAAAAAGCAACAGGACAAAAAACGGGCTCAGCAATCAGTTGATGAAGAAAATGAGAGTTCAACCATTGTTACCTCACCCCAAGCGCGAGGTAAATTGGATATTTTAGCCTAAAAACGGAGGGTCTTGATGGCTAAATACCTAGTTGTTTTAGCAGTAATCATGCTGATGACTGCCATCATAAGCATTAGACGTCAGGACAAGCCTGGCGTAGTTTGGCATGCAGAGCTTAAGGATTTAATCTATGAAGCGCAAATTGCTCGTGAAGATTTGGAAGCGATGCTTCAAAATGTCCAAGTAGCGAGTGAGGAAGTTGTAAAAACCCTTGATGAAGCTATTGCTACCCGTTGCGAACAGTTCGAAGATACATTGACGACGGTTGCTAACCGAGCAACAGCTCAACCTACTGCGCCACCGCCGCCATTTTCATTAGATGATATGCGAAGAGCTCACCCTTACATAATGGCTCCCCGGCTTAAGGAAATGGGCTATAGTATCGTACAAATTGCTGAGTTCCTGGATCGTAGTACCGGTGAAGTGGAGTTAACACTATCAATGGCTGATAAAAAGCAAAAGATTGGTTAAACACCCGCTTAGAAAAGCGGGTGTTTTGCTTACTTGCATACAAAAATAAGGTTGTGCTATACTCATCAATGGACTACGCACGTCTTTTTGACTCCCTTGGCGGTGCCATCATTATGGTGTCAATTGGAGAATGACGAGGACGGAGGCAAACAAATAAGGAGGATTTTAGTATGCCAGTTGTCACGATGAAACAGCTATTAGAAGCCGGCGTCCATTTTGGACATCAAAC
>JBLNAS010000322.1:0-18657 GCA_050259475.1 Methylocystaceae bacterium | reverse complement strand
CGGCATTGAAACCAAGGTCGCACCTTCCGGTAGCGGGATTAACTCATATTTCTCTGGCAACACCCAGTTGCCTCCTCTTTGTCCCAGCATTTGCAGGCGAGGATGTTCTAATATCCGATCCTGTTGGTCAGCATAAAGCATTTTCAACCTAACCCAGCTCCTCTAAAGTAATATAAATACCTCAAAGAGCGGCACTAGTAATGTTAGTACCACCCCCGATATAAATCCTGCCCAGGCTAACTCTGGCCCCAGGTAACGCCTCACTACTGCCAAAGTGGTATCCATTACTGTCGCTCCCCCTAAGGCCAAAGGCATTAAGAATGAAATCCTGATTATAAATGGGGTAAGGAAAAAAGTGAGGATCTCCCGCAAAAAGTTGGTTAAAAAGGCGATGAACCCAAGGTCTGCCCCTGCACTTTGCGTGACTAACGGGCCAGCTACACTGTAATAACCCATCCCCCCACCAATTGCCAGTGCCTCGCGTAGCGGTACCCCGGTCATCATTCCTGCCAAACCTGCCCCCACCAAACTAGCCAGCATAAAGACTAAGGGTAAAATAAGATAAAGCCAGACCCTGCCATTTTGAAGCAGGCTTTTAATGCCTGCGCTCATCCCCATCCCCACGCTGATAAAAACTACCATTAAAGCATAGGAAATAGTTTTCTCATACCAAAATACAGGTATGTTAATCAGGCGACCCAAGAGCATACCTATAACTAGTGCCGCTAGAATCAAGCTGATAAATCTGACCTCGGCTGTTCGTTCCGTGCTTAGGTTAAGGTCGCTTTCTTCATATCCCTTTCGTAGGCGAAAGATGTGTTCGATAATCACGGTAAAAGTTAAGCTGACCATCATAATCATCGCCAAAAAGATCAAAGCCTTAAGCCCTAAGCGGGGAAGATTATAAAATATTGCCGGCTCCGAGCCTATTTTTATTCCCATCGCCCCTAGAAGTATGAGTAAGCTAACAAACATCAACGGGCTGGAAAGTCGTGTCCACCGACTAAAAGCTAAACCAACCAGCAGGCAAAAAAAGGGCATCCACATCTACTTATGGCATCTCCTCTCCCACCTTACCCGGCAGGCATTATCATACCAATCTTATAAGATGCGAACTAACTCTGTCAAAAGGCCAAAGAAATAGTAAACCCGAGGTCATTTAGCCTCGGGTTGATCAGCATTACATATTAGCGCCCTAATTACTTTCTAGCTCGTGATAAATAGGTAATCGGGTTTTTGGTCTTTCCACTACTCCTAACCTCAAAATGCACATGCGGTCCAGTGCTATTACCAGATGAGCCTACGGTAGCTATGGTTTGGCCACGAGTCACCGATTGACCGTTTTTGACCATCAACTTCCGCGCATGCCCATAAAGCGTTTGCCGGCCATCTCGGTGTTCAATTATTACCGCCCGACCATAAACTGACTTCCAACCTGAGAAAATAACCACCCCCGCGGCCGCGGCTCGAATTGGGGTATTGGCTGGGGCAGCGATATCTAAACCATGATGGAAACGTTTACGGTTCCAGCCAAAATTACAAGTAATTACTCCTAGCACCGGCCAGCGATAGCTGCTAAATAAGCCACGAGAAACCTCCTGACTGTCATCACGCCAGATGCGACTATTGCTCACGCTTCCTGGTATAATCAGTTTTTGTCCCACCTGCAGAGCCTCAGGACGCCGGATATGATTCTCTTGCAATAAAGCACTAACCTCTACCTGGTAGCGTTGGGCAATATCCCAAGGGTTATCCCCGGCCTGTACCTGGTATTGTCGGCTACGCTGATAGGGTAGATTGATAACCTGCCCCACTTCCAGCACATCAGAATCTGCCAAGTTATTCATCGTGGCAATCAACTCGAAGTCCAAGTTCTCTCGGCGAGCTATCGCCCACAAGGTTTCTCCCTTCGCTACCTGATAAGTACGAACCCCACTCTCGGCAACTGCCGCTTGCATTTCCACTGCTGGGTCAAATCCTTGCATTAACATAAAACACAACCCCGGTGTGGGGGTTGCCATCAGGAGAATTAAGGCTACTGCTAATGCCTTAATCCAATTCTTCATGGTTGTTTCACCTCATGACTATGCCTGACCTAAAAGACAGACAAAAAAATAAGGGGTATTAGCCCTTATTTTCCCCATATTATTACCATTTATACCAATCTAGCGTTCTGCCACGCCTTTACCGAAAATATACGGGGCGGCACGCCTTAAATCCTCATTTGATTTAGCCTTTTTAAAAGCGTCCTTCATCATTTCCATAGCTTCCAGGCTATTCATATTGGCAAATTGGCGACGCAGATTCCACATCAAATCCATCTCGTCATTGTTCAGTAACAACTCTTCTTTCCGCGTCCCCGAGCGGATAATGTCAATAGCGGGGAAGATACGACGATCAGATAATCGGCGGTCAAGTACCAGTTCCATATTACCCGTACCTTTAAATTCCTCAAAGATAACATCATCCATGCGGGAACCGGTTTCCACCAAGGCGGTCGCTAGGATAGTTAAACTGCCACCCTCTTCAATATTACGAGCGGCACCAAAAAAACGTTTCGGTCGAATTAAAGAAGAGGGGTCAACCCCGCCCGACAAGGTACGCCCACTTGGTGGTACCACCAGGTTATGCGCCCGTGCTAGCCGGGTCAGACTATCCATTAAGATAACCACATCTCGTTTGTGTTCAACTACCCGCTTGGCACGCTCCAAAACCATATCAGCCACCTTTACATGATTCTCCGGTGGCTCATCAAAGGTAGACGAAAAAACTTCAGCGTTAACCGAACGCTGCATATCAGTTACTTCTTCTGGCCGTTCATCAATCAGTAAGATCATCAATTCCACTTCTTGATGATTAGCCAGGATAGCATTAGCTATTTTCTGCAGTAAAATAGTCTTCCCCGCTTTGGGAGGAGCGACAATCATTCCTCGTTGGCCTTTTCCCAGTGGGGAAACTAAATCAATTATACGGGTGGAAATTTCACCTGGCGTTGTTTCTAGTTTTAGACGTTCCTGGGGATAAAGCGGTGTCAACCCATCAAAATGCAACCGTTTTGGTGATTCATCAGGAGGAAATCCATTGACTGCTTCCACTTTAAGTAAAGCAAAAAAACGTTCGCTATCTTTGGGTGGACGAACCTGCCCAAAAACTTTATCTCCCGTACGCAAATCAAACTTTCGTATTTGAGATGGGGAAACATAGATGTCATCCGTACTTGGGAGAAAACTAAAAGGTCGTAAGAACCCGTAACCATCCGGTAATATTTCCAGCGAACCTGAGGCCGATAGTAGGTCATCGGACTTGGTCATCGCCTTCATAATTTCAAAAACTAATTCCTTTTTTCGGAGCTTGGAATAGCCGGTAAGGTTAAAATCTCGAGCCATGGCATATAACTCCACCATAGTTCTATTCTCCACATCGGCAACATTCAACTTTGGTCCTCCTTCCAACGCTTCACCAGCTTCGCCACGCTTTCCCTATACCGTACCAGAATTACATATAGAACAAAGGTCAGCAGTGGTATAAAAATGCACATATTAATAGCTGCCCCCAGTATAAATGCCTTAGCATAGACCAAAAAGAAACTCCAGTCATTGCCTAATCGCATTAACATCTGAGGATCAAATCGATAATTGGGGATATAAACTAGATTAGAACCTACCACCAGGTTTAGATAGTAAAAGAAGGGTAACAGTACCTTAAGCAGCGTTTCCCCGACTAGACTGGCTAATACGCTACTGCGAGTAATAAGGGCAAAGACGATAGCAATGGGAAAGCCTAGTCCCATGGTGGGAAGAAAATTACACGCCCCCCCCAAACTAAATCCCAGCGCTACATTAAAGGGCATGTGGTCGCCAGTTAACAAGATAAATAGCTTGTCCCGGATAAAAGACCGCCATCTTCGCAACGAATATCCTATCATATTGATATTACCATTTACTCTACCTTTTTATTATTACCATATTATACTAATTTAATTGCATTGTCTCGAAATAATGGTTTCCGGTCAAGCATGTGAATTGCTTCTATGTAACGAATGGTTCCCGTCGCACCTCGCATGATCAAGGTATAAGTCCTGGCACGGTGCCCGGAATAGCGCACTCCTTTTAAAAGGTCCCCATCCGTCACCCCAGTAGCAGCAAATATAACATCATTCGAACGTACTAGATCATCAATCGTAAGTACTCGGTTTAAATCAACTATACCCATCTCATGACAGCGCCGAATTTCTTCATCATTCTCTGGTATCAGTCGAGCTTGGAAATCACCCTGCAGGCAGCGCAAAGCTGCCGCCGAGATTACCCCTTCCGGTGCCCCACCAATACCGAGCAACATATCCACTCCCGAATCGGGATAGGCCGCTGCTACCGCTGGCGAAACATCCCCGTCAGTAATCAACCGAATACGGGCTCCGGCAACTCGCACTTCCTCGATTAATTGCTGATGACGCTCCCGATCTAAGATAACTACCGTTAAATCTCGTACGGATTTATCAAGTGCTTTGGCCAATTCCTTTAAATTCTCTTTAATTGGAGCATCGAGACTAATGCGGCCACGGGCTTCCGGGCCGACAGCAATTTTGTCCATGTACATATCAGGAGCATGCAAAAGCGTACCCTGGGGAGCTATTGCTAACACCGCAATCGCTCCATTCATGCCCTTGGACACAATATTCGTTCCTTCTAGGGGGTCAACTGCGATATCGACGGCAGGTGCTACTCCGGTTCCGACCCGCTCTCCGATATAAAGCATAGGGGCTTCATCCATCTCACCTTCGCCAATAACAACAGTACCATTAATGGCCACGGTATCAAACATTAACCGCATCGCCGCGACGGCTGCCTCATCAGCGGCCTCTTTATTGCCCCGGCCCATCCACCGTGCCGAAGCTAGGGCGGCGGCTTCCGTCACCCGAGCAAATTCCAATGCTAATTCGCGTTCCATTATAATTACCTCCGCTTTAAATCGGGCTATCTTTTGCCAAAGGCCTGTTGCCAGTCTTGATCAAACTTAGCAATCCCAGCAGTAGTCAAAGGGTGGGAAATTAATTGTAGCATGATCGAGTAGGGGATAGTCGCAATATGGCATCCCATCATCGCAGCAGTCGCTACATGTTGAGGATGACGGATGCTCGCGGCAATCACTTTGGTCGGCAAGTCATGCTGCTTGATTATGGTCAAAATCTGTTCCAAAGTAGCCAGCCCATCATTACCAGCGTCATCCAACCGACCAATAAAGGGGCTCACATAACTGGCACCTGCCCGCGCCGCCAATAGAGCTTGATTCGGCGAAAAAATTAAAGTAGCGTTGGTCGGAATACCTCTTTGGTGAAGTTGGCTAATGGCCTGTAACCCGGGTTCAGTTAAGGGCACCTTGACCACCACCTGTGGGGAGATTGCGGCTAGTGCCTCAGCCTCAGCTAACATGCCTGGACAATCACTGGCTATAACTTCCGCACTGACTGGTCCATCAACCAGGGTACAGATTTCAGCAATTAAGCTATGATAGTCACCACCCTGTTTGGCCACTAATGATGGATTGGTCGTCACCCCCGCTAGCACACCCATGTCTAAGACCCGTTTAATTTCTATAAGGTCGGCCGTATCGATATAGATCTGCAAGCAATCGCCTCCCACTTCAGCAAAATTAGGCTTGGCCGGAACTACCAAACAGCCTTATTTTCTCTCGTATCAACTCGGTGGCCGCCTCACGAGCTGGCCCCAGAATTTTGCGCGGGTCAATTTCCTGCACATCACGACTTGCCGCTGCTCGCAATCCAGCTACAAAAGCTTCCCGTATGTTGGTATCGATATTCACTTTGCGCACACCTAATGATATTGCTCGCACCACTTGCTCATCCGGTACCCCGGAAGATCCGTGCAGTACGATCGAACAACCAGTCAGCTCACGAATTTTAGCTAACCTGGCAAAATCTAGTTTAGGTTCACCTTGGTATTGTCCGTGAGCTGTCCCGATGGCAATAGCTAAGGCATCCACCCCGGTAGCTTTAAAGAACTCCAATGCTTCCTCTGGATCAGTATACATTGCTTCCCGAGCCGTGACAAAAATATCATCTTCGGTGCCGCCGATACGCCCCAGTTCTGCCTCCACCGATATTCCTAGCGGACGAGCCACATCTAAAACTTTTCGGGTGATGGCGATATTTTCCAGCAGAGGATGATGCGAAGCATCACACATAACCGAGGTAAATCCGGCACCAATACAGCGCACTACCTGATCAAAATCGGTACCGTGATCCAGGTGCAAAGCTACCGGAACATCACTGCTTTCAGCAGCTATCCGAACGATACCGGCAATAAATTTGAGTCCGGCATATTTTATTGCCCCTTGGCTGGCTTGCATAATAACCGGTGCTTGCTCCAGCTCAGCCGCTCTAACTATCGCTTGTACTATCTCCATATTGTTAGCATTAAATGCGCCCACAGCATAACCGCCCCGTTCTGCCTGGCTAAGCAGAGAGGCGACTGATACTAATGGCATGACTATTCCTCCTTATAGTTACCCAGCTTACCTGCCTTGGGTCCAGCGGTAGGTAATGGTAAGTTATTCTCTTCCCCAGGTTATATCTTACTCTGATTCTGCTCTAAAACTTCACTTACCATATTCCTCAGGTCAATTATATCAAATGGCTTGGTTATATACTTCTTTACTCCGATCTCCAGAGCCTTTTTTACAACTTCCATCTCACCATAGGCCGTCATCATTATTACTGGGATGTTAGCATTCTTTTTAAATATTTCCGCACAGGCTTCCAAGCCATTCATATTCGGCATTTTCATATCCATCAATATTACATCAGGAATAAATTCAAAGGCTCTCTGTACTGCCTCTTGTCCATCACAGGCCATACAGACTTCATAGCCTTCTTTGCGAAAAAGTTCTTCTAAGAGTCTACGAACTCCCTTTTGGTCATCAGCTACCAGTATTTTACCCTCTGCCATTTTTACTCCACCCTCTTTGTGTTTCTTGATGACCCTAACCGCATACTATTTTAGGTATTCCATACCTACCAGCATATTCCTGCCCTAGACAAAGAGGATAGCTAAGCCAGACTAATACTCGGTTACATAAGTAGACATTTTCTTAAATATTTCTTGTCGCCCAGGTTCACCTTGCCGTAAATAAATTCTGGTAATATCTCGACTGGCTACGGTTCGACGCACCGGCAGACTGACTTCGTCACCCGAAATAACCCTAGTCTCCATTGGAATTTCCACGATACACATCTGCATGAAGACTTTGCCGCGAATGGGATAATTTTTGCCGCGAATCTTGACCATGCTTTCTGGGCGGGGACGGTTGAGAAAAATCAATAATAGCCGCGCACACCATTTTATATAGTCTAACAGACTACCGGGATGACTCAAGGTTGCTGAACCCAAACCGTCACGATAACCAACAGGTATTACTGCCAACTGAGCTGAATGATGGGTATGGTAGGTGCCGCCATAGCCAATAAATCTTCCTTTAGCTACGGTTTTAACACTGAGGACCATGCTTTTGAAGGCATAGGGATTCTGCAGTTCTAGAGCATGTGGCACACTACCAACCGGATATTGCCCCCCGAGCAGGGTTCCAATTCTAACCATATCTAAATGCATTTCCGGATAGCGTAAGACAGCGGCACTATTACAGCAGTGACGATATTTAAGCTTTATGTTCTCCTCATCAAGTAGCTGCAGCACCTGTTCGAACAACCTAAACTGACGCCAAGCCCAGCGTGAATTACGTTCACCTGCTCGTCCCAAGTGGGTATATACTCCTTCGATGACTATCCTTTCGTCCGATGCTAGGTCAAAAACCAAGGCCAAGAATTCCTCCGGCTCCAAACCAAACCTAGTTAATCCAGTATCAATTTTGATGTGAACCTTTACTTGTCGATTAAGGCGTTCGGCGCAATTCTTAATCAAAGCGGCACTAGCCACTGAATCCACCGTCAGGGTAAGGTTGTTCTTAATACTTTCTGCTACCTGCTCCCCACGCGCCGGGGCAAAGACTAAAATCGGGGTACTAATCCCGCGCTCCCTTAACTCCAAAGCTTCCTGGACATAGGTAACACCCAGGTAATCGACATGTAGCTGTTCCAGTAGATTGGCTACTTCAAAGCTCCCCAGCCCATAAGCATCGGCTTTAACTACCCCCATAACTCCTACCCCTTCGGGGATATAAAGTCTAACCTGCTGGTAATTATGCTCTAAGGCGTCTAAGTTTACCTCTATCCATTTATCAGGCGGTAATGCCTCCATAGTTTCACCTCCCCACCAGATGTTTCAACCTCACGATGCGGCGCGATTCTTGCTGATAAAGGGGTAGTACTCGGGTCCATAACCAGTAGTAAGCCGGGGAATAGACGACATCCCAGTCCCCCACAAACTCAGTAAATTCTCCCCCAAAACCCTTTTTAAAACGATATAATCCATAAAGCGGATTATCTTCACTAAGATCACCAGAAACGCCACGAAAATCATATAAGGTACAGCCCTGAGCCTTAGCCCATTTAATCATCTGCCATTGCATCAAATAGTTAGGCATCACATTGCGATAGCTGTTACTGGAGGCACCATACAGATACCAGGCTTTCTTACCCATGGTCATCGCTAATGCTCCAGCTACGATTTGCCCTTCATATTCCACCACAAAAAAGCGAGCCAACTCTGGTACCATAGCATCCCATATCTTATCGAAGTATTCGTATCCCCGAACGAGGAAATGATCTCTGGCTGCCGTTTCCTTCAGTACTTGGTAGAAGTTCTTCAAATCATCTTTGTTCTGAGCTTCACGCACTATAACCCCTTTGCGTTCCGCCAAACGAATGTTATAGCGCCATTTTTGGTGGAAATTAGCTAACAGTTGCTCTTCGGAGGGGGTAATGTCCAGCCGGAAGACAAACGTCGGCTGCACGCCATCAAACCCTTCGTTGCTGGTAGAACGGTGAAAACCATTATCCCCCAGATGCTTAATAAACAAATCATCTTCCACTTTTACATCGGGATCAATCTTGAGGAAAATTGCTCCCTCTTGTTCAGCTACTCGGCGGGCAGCCGCAAATAATTCCTGAAGTAATTCCGCATTATGTACGTCAGCCACTGGTCCTCGCGGTGAATAGAGTATACAGCGATTAACTCCCGGGAGCGGTAAGCGACGCTTGAGCAGTAGGAGAGAAGCAACAATCTTCCCCTCATCTTCAAGTACCAATGGCAAGGGATGCCAGTCCGTAAAAGACTTGACCTTCCCCCACTCCCAGCTCTGCAAAAAATGCCCCTTGGAGTGGTGGGCGACAAACTCATTATAAATAACCCGGTCCTCGGGAGGAATTATTCTGGCCTGCAACATGTTTACTACTCCTTAATGATAATAGTTGATAATCAGATACCTATTAATAGATTATCATCACCTAAATCACCTTGAAATATAAATTTTATCGCTAATTCTGATTCTCGGCTACATGTTATGTCCATTTTTACTCCCAAAATCAAGCGTACCAAAGCATATATTATGTAGATTTTTATCTACAAACAATATAATTTTTGGACAAATATATGTCTTTAAGTATTACTTTTAAGGAGGATATTCGGAATTTTGGGATAATTATAAATATATTACTAGATATCGCCGGGATTATCTGGCGAGAGATTATAGGGGAGGTTGGGAAAATGAATACCTATCTGGAGGAATATAAGCGCAAACTCACAACTCCGGAAAAAGCGGTTAAACTCGTGAACTCAGGCAATTACATTGACTATGGAACTTTTAATGGCAAACCGATCGCTCTCGACCAAGCCTTAGCGGCCCGTCGGGATGAGCTTCAGGGAGTTACTGTACGGGTAGTGGCGAGCATACCGCCAGTTCCCCAGGTCGTGCAGCAAGACCCACAAAACAAGGCTTTCCGGTATCTTAGCTGGTATTATTCCGCCTTAGATCGTAAAATGGGTGACTTTGGTGTTTGCGATCATCTCCCGTTTACCTATCATGAAGCTAATTTTATCGCTCAGACCTACGAGGAAATTCGTCCCAATGTAGTAATGTGCCAGGTCACACCCATGGACGAACATGGCTATTTTAATTTTGGGCCCAACAATTCCCATACCTTCGATCTCTGCATGCGAGCTGATTATGTGGTAGTAGAAGTCAATAATAATGTTCCCCGTTGTCTTGGCGGTAGTCAGGAAGCTATCCACATCTCCCAAGTCAGTCAAGTGGTAGAAGGTGAACACTCTCCGATGTTTGAATTACCTGCTTCGGATGCCCCCACCGAGGACGAACAAAAAATTGCTGAATATATTATTAGTGAAATTCATGATGGTTCCTGCCTGCAGCTTGGTATCGGTTCGCTTCCAAATTTAATCGGTATCCGTCTAGCCCAGAGCGGGATAAAAGATGTCGGCATTCACAGTGAGATGTTTTGCGAAGCATTTATCAATATGTTTGAAGCTGGCTGTATAACTAATCGCCTCAAAAACTTCGATCGCCACAAAGCGAGTTATACTTTTGGTCTGGGGTCCAAAAAGCTGTATGACTTCATGGATAACAATAGCTTGCTGTCATCCCAGCCTGCTGGTGTGGTTAATAAACCTTCTATTATCGCCACTAATGATAACATGGCGTCGATTAACAATATCGTTGAAGTGGACTTGTTTTCCCAGGTTTGTTCAGAAAGCGTAGGCGTACGCCACATATCCGGTACCGGCGGTCAGCTCGATTTTGTCCAGGGCGCTTTCGCTTCGCGCGGCGGCAAGAGTTTTCTTGCCTTTTCCTCCAGTTTTATTGATACTAACGGCAACCGGGTTTCTCGTATTAAATCTGTCTTAACCCCCGGTTCAGTAGTTACCGTTCCCCGTACCTTGGTGCACTATTTAGTGACTGAACAGGGAATGATCAACGTCAAAGCTAAATCCGTCTGGGAACGGGCCGAAGCCCTGATCGGCATTGCTCACCCTGATTTCCGCGATGATCTATTACGTGAAGCTGAACAGATGAAAATCTGGCGTCGCAGTAATAAATGTGCGGGGTAGGAGCATTAGCGGCTAAAACAGAAAGGCTTCCTGTTCACAACAGGAAGCCTTATTTTTGCTCATTAATACCAGGTTTTATCGGTTAGTCTTATATTCTAAGGCAGCTCCGATAAAGTCACGAAACAGCGGATGAGGCCGATTGGGTCGGCTCATGTACTCCGGATGGAATTGACAACCGACAAACCAGGGGTGGTCTGAAAGTTCAATGATCTCCACCAGGTTCTTATCCTCATAAACCCCACTGATAATCATCCCATGGTCCTGTAACGCCGTTAAATATTCATTGTTTAATTCATAACGATGGCGATGACGTTCAACCACTAAATCTGATTGATAGGCCTTACGCGCCAAGGTATCATCCTTTATCCGGCAGGGATAGGCTCCTAAACGCATGGTACCGCCCTTGCGTTGAATTCCCTTTTGTTCAGTCATTAGGTCAATTATCGGATAAGGCGTATTTTCATCAATCTCAGAAGAATGAGCACCAGTTAGACCACAGCTATGGCGGGCAAATTCGGTCACTGCTGTCTGCATTCCCAGGCAGATTCCGAGGTAAGGTATCTTCTTATCCCGAGCATAACCAGCGGCCATTATCTTACCTTCAATACCGCGTTCCCCAAAACCACCAGGAACTAGAATGGCATCGACCTCAGGTATAACCCCCAGACCCTGTTTTTCTACATCTTCAGCATTAATACGTACGACATTAACCTGAGTACCATGATAAAAACCTGCATGGTTAAGTGACTCTACAATTGACATGTAGGCATCCGGTAATTCTACATACTTACCCACCAGTGCCACGGCTACCTGATGGGTACGGTGGTTAACCTTATGCACCAAACAGTTCCACTCTTCTAGGTCAGCTACCGGACAATCGAGTCCCAGATATTTTACAGTTATTTCATCAAGACCCTCTTCGTGTAGAAATAAAGGAACTTCATAAATTGAGGAGGCATCAATACATTGAATAACCGCCTCTTTACCAACATCACAGAAAAGCGCCATTTTTTCTTTTAATTCTCGGGATAGGGGTTTCTCAGTGCGGCAGACTAATATGTCGGGTTGAATCCCAATACTACGAAGTTCTTTTACACTGTGCTGGGAAGGCTTAGTTTTCAATTCCCCCGCTGCCTTGATGTATGGCACCAAAGTAACATGAATATATAAGACATTATCTTTACCTAAGTCGGATTTTAATTGGCGGATAGCCTCCAGAAAGGGTAGTGATTCAATATCACCGACCGTACCACCGATCTCAGTTATCACCACATCAGAATTGCTGTGACGCCCCGCCGATAAAATACGATCTTTAATTTCATTAGTTATATGAGGAATGACCTGCACGGTCTGACCCAGATAGTCACCCCGTCTCTCCTTATCCAATACCGATTGGTAAACCTGCCCGGCGGTAGAATTGGAATAGCGGCTCATATTCTCATCAACAAAACGTTCATAATGCCCAACGTCAAGATCCGTCTCCGCTCCATCATCAGTTACAAATACTTCGCCATGCTGATAGGGGCTCATGGTTCCTGGGTCCACATTAATATAGGGATCGAATTTCTGCAGAGTTACTTTCAGACCACGATTTTTTAGCAGGCGGCCGAGAGAAGCAGCCGTTATACCTTTACCCAGAGATGAAACCACGCCACCAGTGACAAATATATACTTAGACAATTTCAGCTCCCTCTCTTTCCGAACTCTTGGTTCTCCCTCACCTAAGCAAACACTTTCGTAGTTTACCCTTCCTCCTAGTTACAGGTCAAGAGGTAGTCGAGAATCACCACCGTCGGCTCCTCATCAATCCGGGGAAGGTAGTCCAGTCGTGGGACTTTTTGTACTCGGGGAAACTTTAAAATAAATTTTTCCACCGGCTCGAGAGCGAAATTCAGGTTTTTCGTCTGAAAGTGCATAGGTATAACCACTTTCGGTCTCAGGCGGCAGGTTAAATCATAGGCAGCTTCAGCATCTAGGGTGAAGATACCGCCGACGGGGATCAGTAATATGTCTAGTCCCTGCAAACGTTCCATTACCCATGGATCAGGGAATTCACCGAGATCACCTAAGTGAGCTAAGGCTACCGCCCCTGACTGCATGCGGAAGATCAAGTTATTACCGCGATCTTTTCCCTGCTGTTGATCATGAAAAGATGGTAACCCTTCCAGAGTAATCCCCTGAGCGGTAAAAACTCCCGGCTGGTCTAAGATTTTGGGTTGCCCTTTAACCAAGGTAACGGCATTGTGATCCCAATGCTGATGGGATACCGTTACAATATCAGCATCCTGCATCGGTATTTCGTAACCGGTGGTAGCTGGTGCCGGGTCAGTGATTATACTTACCCCGCCTACTTGGATATGAAAACAGGCATGCCCCAACCAGCGTATTTGTATCATACAATTTGGCTTATCGACTGCGGACATCCCAATTTCCATTGCCAACACTAATCAGCTCATGATCCATATTGAGCCGAGTATAGACCGCCGACAAGTTTTGATCGGTTACTTCCCGCCCCTGACGTTTTAAAATCTCAGTAATTAGAACTTTATAGTGCATAGGATCAGTCTGCTCCCGTAAAATTTCACAGGCAACTTCCGCATCATTTTTTCTCGTGCTAGCCATGAGCAAATTCCTCCTTTTACATACGTTCCGGAGCTGTTACTCCGATAACGGTTAATGCATTTTTAATGGTTACCTTTACCAGATACATGAGCAGCAACCGTGCTTGGCTAATCTCCTGATCTTCTGAAAATACCCGATGTTGGTTATAGAAGCTATGCAGCATTCCTGCCAACTCCATCAAATAATGAGGAATTCGATGAGGCCCCAAAATTCGGGCGGCTAATTCAATCTCCTCAGGAAAATGCGCCAATTGCCGGAGTAAGTCTCTTTCCTCTTCGGTAGCTAATACCTCGACCTGTACCTTATCGGGTGCCAGCAGTGGCACTCCATTTTCCTCTGCTTGCCGTAACATGCTGCAGATACGAGCATGGGCATATTGGACATAATAGACGGGGTTTTCCTGACTCTTTTTCTTGGCTAACTCCAAGTCAAAATCTAAGTGGCTATCTGCGCTGCGCATGATAAAGAAGAATCTAGCGGCATCACGGCCCACTTCCTCCACTAGCTCATCTAGCGTGATCAGGGTACCAGTGCGTTTAGACATTCTTACCAACTCACCATCACTATAAAGGCGCACTAACTGCATGAGTATTACTTCCAGCCGTTCGGGTGCTATCCCCAGGGCTTGCATTGCACCTTTCATCCGGGCTACATGACCATGATGGTCAGCTCCCCAGATATTGATGACCAAGTCAAATCCGCGTTCATACTTATCAAGGTGGTAGGCGATATCAGCCGCAAAATAGGTTGGTATACCATTAGCCCGAACCAGAACTTCATCCTTTTCATCACCAAACTCAGTGGTCTTAAGCCAAATGGCACCTTCTTTTTCATAGATAAACCCTTGTTCCCTGAGTTTGGCGACCACGGCCGCTACTTTACCACTTTCATGAAGGCTCTTCTCACTAAACCAAACATCGTAATTTATACCAAAACCACTCAATGTGGTCTTAATATAATCAACCTTTTCCTTTAGGGCATATTTCACCAGTTTGGCCCTTCGCTCATCGGGGGTCAAGGCCAGAAGTCCGCGGCCTTCCAGGTCAATATAATGTAAGACGGTATCTCGAACATCTTCGCCCGCATAACCACCCTCGGGGAAAAGCCATTCCTGGCCTAATTCCTCTAAATAACGAGCTTCCAGTGAAGCCCCAAATAATTCGACCTGATTACCCGCGTCATTAATATAGTATTCTCTTTCCACCTGATAACCAGCCAGGGCTAGTAAATTGGCTAGGCTATCTCCCAGTGCGCCACCACGCGCATTGCCCATGTGTAAATTCCCGGTGGGGTTCGCACTAACAAATTCTACTTGTACCTTTTTACCCTGGTCGTCACCCCGGCCATATTGATCCTGAAGCTCCCAAACCAAATGAGGAACCTGGTAGAGCCAGTCATCACTCAAGGTAAAATTAATAAACCCCGGTCCGGCAATCTCGATAACTTTAATCGGGACCATACCAGTCTGAAAATCAGCTACCAGCATCTCGGCAAGATCACGCGGCTTCATCTTGGCTTCCCGCGCCATAACCATTGCCAGGTTGGTGGCAAAGTCACCATGTCCCTTTTCTCTTGGTTTTTCTATAACAAACTCCGGCAGCTTACAGTTCGGTATCCGCCCTTGTTCGATCAAGCTATTAATAGTTCTAATTATGCGCTCCCGCAAATCTTCCTTGATATCGCGGATGGGATTATATGACATCACGTAACCTCCTGTGGTTACTGCACCTATCTTTTACAAGAATGCAGTCCTTAATAGATTATAAGGAAAAGTGCCAGCAAAAAAAAGGGGATGTCTGACGGGATAAAGCTGATTACCTCCCCTTAAACCGTTACCATAGAATTTTAACCTTCGCTAACCTACTTTTATACTTATTATTAACGGTCACCGCCGCTGCCAACAAGAATATAAAACATCCCGATCAACCCCGGCTTGCATGAGGGCAGAAAACATATCCCCGGTAGATGCCACTTGGCCAGCGCACGCTTGGAGATAGGCTTGTAATCCGCGCAACAATTTAGGTTGTCCGACTTGGTTTTCTACTTGTTGCCAGAACCAGTCACCACCATTATAAACCGCCGTCATATACTGCTCACGGCTGGTAAAAGCCGTTAACGGCCAAGCCATTTGGCGCGATGATTGCTTGGCACTACCAACAGCTTCTCCCTGTTTACGGGCATAAAGCTGGGCCGACCAACTAGATAGTCCCTCATCTAACCAAGGTTCCAGGGCTTGGTCATTACCAACTAGAGCATACCACCATTGGTGAGCGATTTCATGAGCTACTAGATGAGATCGTTGTTCAGGGGAATAGCTAGCCGACATCGCTCGATCAGATAAGAAAATTAGCCCATCATATTCCATACCCATAAATCCTTGCATCGGCACTTCTACCAACTTAAGCTGTTTATGCGGGAAAGGGGTAAATATTTCTTGGTAATAGCTGAGTACCTTGGCTGCTACATTGGCAGTCGAGGCCAAAGCGGCTTGGCTCTTGCCCCAAACCTGTACCTCGATATTTCCGACTTGCCTTTTTTCCATGTTAAAGCCAGGTAGAAAGGCAGCAAAGGCAAAATCGCGGGCCCGATTCGAGGCAAACACCCAGGTTTCCATTCCCCGATCATCGGATAGGCGATTAATTAAATCGGCACCGGCTACTACCTGGTAACCCCCCGGTACGGTTAAAGCTACTGTATAATCAGCTGCTGCGAAGCAGAAGGGATCACCAAATTTGACCTCCGGTGAATGATGCCACCCCTGGCGATTGTACATCTCCAAGCTGGGATAAAAATTGCCCAGCATGAATACCCCTTGTTGATAACCCAAGCGATACGCTACCGGTGGTAAATGTAAAATCCAAGCTAAATCAACCTCTACCGGTGCATCTGGTTTAATCGCTTCACCTAGATCCAGCTGTACCGATACATTTTGATTACCTACTACCACTGCTTTACCATTAACATAGGCACCAGTAAATTCGAGATAGCCCGGAGCAAAATTACCCTCATAAGCCGTTATTGGTACCGGGGTAATGTCTTTATGGCGAAATATATTAGGATAGGCTGTCAACCACAGCTGATTTAAACGGCCCCCTGAGGTATTTACCGTCTTTATGTGCGTGCGGCCAACTAAGGTTAAATGTTCAACATCCAGTGATAAAGCCATAGTATAACTGGTCTTATCTGGCGACGGAAAGAGGGGATCTAGCGGTTCAAGAACTTGCCGAGGTTCGACCTTGTTTGGCGGCTGCCCCCAAACCTGAACCAGGGCGTTACTACGCCACAAAAAAAGCAGGCTTCCTAGCATTACCCCCAGGATAACCGCTCCTCCATATATAAGATAGCGCCTGCTCAATGCCCATCATCCTTTATCAGTAAGCCCATAACCACTCGGGCGCTGGTTAATTCTTATCACCCAATATACCATATAAAAGGAATTTTAGGCTCGACTCACCATCAGGAAATCGTGCCCAAAAAGTTAAAGCCCCCTCAAGGTGAAGGGGCGGTTTAAAGCTTGAACTATGCCTGTTTCTGAGTTTTGGCCCAACTATCTTTCAATGACACTACCCGGTTGAAGATTGGACATTCCGGTGTCGATTCTGGGTCCACAGCAAAATACCCCTGGCGCAGAAATTGAAAGCGCTCACCGGAAGCAGTATCAGCTAGTGAAGGTTCTACCTGACAATTAACGTTAATTACCAACGAATCTGGATTAAGTCGGCCCTTGTAATCCTGCCCATCTTCTTCATCATCAGGGTTTTCAGCAGTAAATAGGTGATCATACAACCTAACTTCAGCCTTGACCGCATGAGCAGCCGATACCCAATGTAGCGTGCCTTTGACCTTGCGACCACTCTCAGCTCCCCCACTTTTGGTTTCTGGATCGTAAGTACAGTGAACCTCTAATACCTCACCACTTACATCATCCTTGACCACGCGCTCGCACTTAATTATGTAGGCACTCTTTAAGCGAACCTCGCCTCCAGGAATAAGCCGAAAGAACTTTTTAGGCGGGTCTTCCATGAAATCATCCTGCTCAATATATAGCTCCCGGGTAAACGGTATTTTTCTTTTCCCCATCTCAGGTGCTTCCGGGTTATTATCAGTCTCTAACCACTCCACCCCATCAGCGGGAAAATTATCAATTATTACTTTAAGTGGATGTAATACCGCCATAACTCGAGCAGCATGCGCATTTAGATCTTCACGAATACAATGCTCTAACAAAGCTATGTCCACCATACTGTTGCGTTTGGCCACCCCAATCCGCTCACAGAAATCGCGAATGGCTTCTGGAGTATAACCACGACGACGCAGACCAGAGATGGTCGGCATGCGCGGATCATCCCAGCCCGATACGTAACCACTCTCTACCAGTTCCCGGAGTTTACGCTTACTCATCACCGTGTAACTTAAATTTAAGCGAGCAAACTCGATCTGCCGAGGCCGTCCCCGCTCAGCTTGACCATATTCAACATTATCAAGTACCCAATCATATAAGGGGCGATGATCCTCAAATTCCAGGGTACATATCGAATGGGTGATTGCCTCTAAGGCATCAGATAAAGGATGGGCATAGTCATACATCGGGTAAATACACCAAGTGTCACCCGTGCGATGATGATGTGCCCGCAAGATACGATACAAGACCGGATCGCGCAGATTGAGGTTAGGTGACGCCATATCGATCTTAGCCCGCAGTACTCGTGAGCCATCGGGAAAATCACCCGAGCGCATCTGGCGAAACAATGTCAAATTCTCATCTACCGAGCGCTGACGGTAGGGGCTATCTTGCCCAGCCTCAGTCAGGGTGCCCCGGTAATCTCTGATCTGCTGTGGGCTTAAATCACAAACATAGGCTTTACCAGCTGCAATTAATTGTTCCGCAAATTGATACAAACGCTCGAAATAATCCGAGGCATAGAATCGGCGTTCATTCCAGTCAAACCCCAGCCAGTGGACATCCTCCTGAATAGAATCAACATATTCAACTTCTTCT
>JBLNAS010000321.1:0-2507 GCA_050259475.1 Methylocystaceae bacterium | reverse complement strand
GCTTGCTTGGCGATAGCTGAAGAAGTGGCCTGCCTAATTAAACCCTATCGTTAAATCGCTCCTAGTATACTTAGCAAAAATACTTGCCACGTCCAAACTATAAGCTTATATTAGTAGTAGTAAAGACAACTACTAGGGGATGTGATGATGATTATAGTTGAAGCCTTGCGGGCGATGGGACTAACCAATCATGAAGCTCAGCTGTATATTTCGCTGGCAGAGCAGGGAGCCCAGACCGGCTATGAACTGGCTAATGCAACCGGAGTTCCCCGTGCTAATGTCTATGCTGCTTTAGCTTCGATGGTTGATAAAGGAGCTGTCAACAAAATCAGTGAGGATCCAGCGCGATATGTTGCTACCCCGCCTGATGAATTAACCGCCGGAGCGATTAGAACTCTAGTATCAAGTGCGCAACTGATAGTAGACAATATTAAGCCCCAGCCCTTAGAACCCGATATGGTGGTAAGCCTGGAGGGCGAAGAAGTTATCCTAAATAAGTTAAATTATCTACTAGAAGCGGCGACCAGCACTATTTATATCCATGCAGCTTCCCAGGATTTAAATACCGTGAAATTATCTTTGGCGGCAGCTGCCAAGAGAGGCGTCAAGGTGGTAATAATATCATTGGGAAGTTGCCCAGTTCAAGCTCAACTGGTATATGAAAACCAGCAACCTGCCACCTGGATAGGTGGGAAGGGTCGCCCAGTGCGTCTGATTACCGATTCGCATTGGCTTTTGACTGGGGAGACCGGCCGCGGAAGACTTTCGCGGGGAGTTTACAGCAGTAATGTTAGTCTGGTAACTATGGCTAAGCATGCTTTTGTGCAGGAGATTATCCTGGCGGAAATCATGGCTAGTATGGGTGAAGAAATGATTAGCCGTTTTGGTGATGAGTTTAAGTTAATTCAGGATAAAGTAGCGCATCCTGATCAAAAGTAGTCACCACCATAAGAATTTGCACATAAATGACTATAGATGGTGAATTAAGGAAATAGGGGCAATTTATCAGGAGGGAATGGATTTAGATGGCTTATACAACAACAGTATTCAACTTTCCAGCCCAGGATCTAGTCAGAGAATTCGGTAGTCCACTCTATGTTTACGACGAGAAAACTCTGCGCACCAGATGCAAAGAGATGAAGAGTCTAATGCAATACCCAAACTTCCGGGTCAATTATTCCGCAAAGGCTAATACCAATGTGGAATTACTCAAGATTATTTGCGCTGAAGGCCTTGATGTAGATGCAATGTCTCCTGGGGAGATGTATTTGGAGCTGAAGGCAGGTTTTACCGCGGATCGTATCATGTTTATTGGTAATAATGTTTCCCGTCAGGAAATGAAATTTGCTACCGAACATGGCATCCTGGTTAGTGTGGATTCTTTATCCCAATTAGAGATGCTATGCCAGGTTAACTCCGGTGGTGAGGTGTGTCTGCGAATTAATCCAGAGATTGGTGCTGGTCACCACGAGAAAGTCATTACGGCAGGCAAAAAGGCTAAATTCGGGATAGCTATTGATGATTTACCTCAAGCTAAGACCATAGCTGCCGCCGCTCAGGTTAATATTATTGGGCTTAATCAACATATCGGCTCCCTATTCCTTGAACCAGAGGCCTATGTTGAGGCCGCAGCTCGGATGCTGGAGGTAGCTGCTACTTTCCCCGGACTTAAAATGGTGGATATCGGTGGTGGTTTCGGGATACCTTATCACCATGAGGAAGAACCCCGTTTGGATCTACTACGGTTAGGTGCCCTGCTGGATAAGTTGGTCGGTCAATGGGTTAAAGAATATTGGCCACTTACCGTCCGGATCGAACCCGGTCGCTATATCCCCGCTGAGAGTGGTGCCATCTTGGGAACTGTACATTCGGTAAAGAATAATTTCAACACGGTATTTATTGGTACTGATGTCGGCTTCAATGTGTTGGCTCGGCCAGTGATGTATGATAGCTTTCATGAGATTGATGTAATCCCGTACCAGCAACGAGAATTATCCTACTATCAGGAGCCGGTTTATGTGGTCGGAAATATCTGTGAAAGTGGCGATATCCTAGCCCATGATCGGCCTTTTCCCTTAACTGAGGTCAGTGATCTGATCTTAGTACATGATGCAGGTGCTTATGGCTTTACGATGGCCAGCAATTATAATAGTCGTCCGTTACCCGCTGAGGTATTGCTGCAAGAGGATGGCAGTGTACGCCTCATTCGTCATCGCCAAACCATAGAAGAGTTATGGCCTGAATAAAAGCGGGCTATCTTAGGTTAAATTGCTTGTTTATCCCACCATATAAATATATTCTTCTGCCTTGCCAAATTTATTTGGGGAGGCCTTTTTTATACTGTTATGTCTGGACGCCGGTAACGGATAATGTTATAATTACTTTTGCCTTTGTTTGATGCATAGGCAAACGTGCGGCAGTGGCGGAATCGGCAGACGCGCCAGACTTAGGATCTGGTGCCACGAGGCGTGCAGGTTCAATTCCTGTCTGCCGCACCATATTGAGTT
>JBLNAS010000320.1:0-2629 GCA_050259475.1 Methylocystaceae bacterium | reverse complement strand
AGGTTTGAAGGCCTATCTGGGAGCCAATGAGACCATCACTACCCTAATGTTAAATTATGTGGCTATTCTCGGCGTCGATTATCTCGTTTATGGTCCCTGGAAAGATCCCCAGGGATACAATTTTCCCTTGACACCAGTCTTTGCCAAAGAAGCCTGGTTGCCGATATTATTTGGTAACCGCGTACATATTGGCCTGCTATTAGTGGTTCTACTCGCGGTGGTACTCTACCTGTTGGTGGAAAAGACTACTTGGGGTTATAGGGTACGGGTAATTGGGCAGAGCCAATCAGCTGCCCGCTATGGTGGGATGAATGTTAAGCGAACTATAATCATGGTGATGCTAATTAGCGGAGCCATTGCTGGAGTTGCTGGCATGGTAGAAGCCAGTGGGATTACTCATCGGCTACAACATGCTATGTCACCGGGCTATGGTTATACCGCGATTATAATTGCCTGGTTATCAGGTCTAAATGCACTGGCGATTTTGCCGGTATCCTTCTTGTTTGGGGCCTTGTTAGTGGGAGGGTACAGTGTGCAGTCATCTGGTATCCCCTTTGCCATTGTCTTAATGTTACAGGGAGCATTATTGTTCTTCTTGGTCGGTGGGGAGGTATTTTCTCGTTACCGATTGCGGCTGATTAAAAGGGGGAGTAAATAAATGAGCAGTCAAGATTTGGTGGCTCTCCTGGCTGTAGCGGTTACGGCGGGAACACCAATTTTACTCGCAGCTTTAGGGGAATTGCTTACTGAACGTTCGGGAATTCTTAATCTCGGGGTCGAGGGCATGATGCTGGTCGGTGCCGCCATCGGCTTTGTGGTTGCGGTTACCACCGGCAATAGTTGGCTAGGTTTTATGGTAGCCGGAGGAGCAGGCGGTCTCATGGGGTTAATCCATGCGGTTATCACTGTCAGTCTGAAAGGAAATCAAGTCGTCAGTGGACTGGCTTTGACGATATTCGGTGGTGGCTTATCAGCTTTTATGGCTAAGAGTTTGGTAGGTAATCCAGTACCCAACCCTTTTCGAGCAGTTGCTTTACCTGGACTGGCTGATCTACCGGTGTTAGGTCCGGTTTTATTTAATCATGATTACTTGGTTTATATCAGTTATGGGATAGCTATCGGATTATGGGTTTTAATCTTTCGTACTCCATATGGTTTGCGCATTCGGGCGGTCGGAGAGAACCCAGCTGCGGCTGATGTAGCCGGGTTATCGGTCAACCGTATTCGCTACTTTTGTACGGTTGGCGGGGGGGTGTTGGCGGGTTTAGGTGGTGCTTACTTGACCCTAGCCTATGCCCCAACTTGGATAGAAAATATGACTGCTGGTCGAGGATGGATTGCGGTCGCCCTAGTTATATTTGCCATGTGGAACCCGCTTTGGGCGATGTTTGGGAGTTACTTATTTGGCGGAGTGCTGGCCTTGGGGTTCCGCTTGCAGATCATGGGGGTCCAGGTATCATCATTTTTCCTGCACATGCTGCCATATATATTTACCATTGTGGTAATGTGTCTCGTCATCTATATGCAACGTGAACGAAATGTAGCTCCGGGGGCGTTAGGAGTTCCCTATTATCGGGAGGAAAGATAATAGCGATATGTATATCGATTTATCTAATCAGTTTCGGGTAATTCGGCCACAAGGTCTGGGATTTCCCTATTGTTATAGTCTTTTAGCTCACGGCCGAACGGCGGTGCTTATTGATCCTGGAGCCGGGCCCTTGCACTTGGAAAAAGCCGGTGCCTTAGATGCTGACTTGGTGCTCCTTAGCCATTTTCATTTTGATCATATCAATGGATTCCCGTTTTTCCATCACGCGCAGTTTATGGTGGGAGAGGAAGAAAGGGAAACTTATGAGGACTCGGTTGTTCACCACCACCACCATGGTTATGAACGCTGGGCAGAATTGCTAGGCAGCGAACGTCCAGTTTATGAAGCCCCGGCCATTGCTGGTTCTAGCATCCGCCCCGGCTTTCACCCCTTGCTTATCGCCGGGACTTTTCATGATGGAATGAGTATCGACTTGGGGGGACTAACCCTAGTTGCCCTGGCTGCTCCTGGACATACGGTCGGCCATTATGTTTTCTATTTTCCGGAAGCCCAGGTGCTTTATGCAGCCGATATTGATCTTTCCAAATTTGGCCCCTGGTATGCGAACACTTTTTCCTCGGTAAGTGATTTTTTGCGTTCCCTGAATATGGTGCATGATCTGCCATTTACTACCTTTGTTAGTTCCCATCGACGGCCGTTAAATAGAGCCCAAGCCTTAGCCGGTATTGACCAATATCGGGATATTCTGCTGGAACGAACGGAGCGCATCTATCAGTTGTTGGAGCGTCCCCAAACTTTAAGTGAACTGTCTGCTAATTGCGTTACCGTGGTTCAGCACGATAGCGATTATCATATTTTTTGGGAAATGGTAATGATGGAAAAACATCTAGATTATTTACAGGAACAAGGAAGAATTGAACAAGAAGGTAAAATATATCGGCAAAAAAGGTAAAGAAAAAGAGAAAAAATATTCCAATTATTTCACATCAAGAATAGCTACCTTTGCTATAATAAAGGTTAGATATCTAAAATATGGAATGGGGGGTTATTGATGCCAGATTTGTATCAGGGTAAGGAATA
>JBLNAS010000319.1:0-3606 GCA_050259475.1 Methylocystaceae bacterium | reverse complement strand
AGGCCGAGTGAACCAGCCATGGATTGCTGTAATCTTGGAGTGCTTACCCAGGAGATTGCCAGTCTACTCAAAGGACAAGCCTTGATTCATGATGTTGAGGTGCAGTATATTCTGGTGCCGTCCCAGTTTCCTGACACCCATGCTGATAGTAAACGCCTTAAACAAGCGATCTTGAATCTGGCTTGCAATGCGATTCAAGCTATGCCCCAGGGTGGAACTATACGGATTATTAATACCTATCTTAAAGCAGCAGATGGTTTTGTGATCGAGGTAGAGGACAATGGTTCCGGTATTAGTCAAGAGGTACTGCCTCATATCTTCACCCCCTTCTATTCCACCAAGGGACAAGGTGGGGGCTTGGGTCTCTACCTAGTTGCAAGGATAGTTGAAGAACACGGAGGCGATATTAAGGTAAGCAGTTGTCTGGGGCGTGGGACCAATTTTAAAATCTGGCTGCCTCGCCAGGGGCCGTCGCTTAGTGCTAATCCTCATTAGTATTATGATGACCATAAAAGCATATTGTAAGCGGCAGACTGATAATTGGAATGCCGCTTAACTATTTGTAAAGAGGTGAATGAGATGCTATATCGTCAGGCCCAGGGTTTAACCTGGTTGTATTCACCGACTTGGGAAGAGCAGGGTGTAACCGTGGCATTTTCCACCCGGGCGGGGGGAGCTAGTGGCGTACCCTTTAAAGGATTAAATTTGGGGTTGCATGTCGGGGATGACCAAGATCAGGTGCGTTTAAATCGGCAGCATTGGCTGCAAGCTATGACGATAAATGAGCAACCGTGTTGCGCGCAGCAAATACACGGAACCCAGGTTGCGGTAGTTACCGGGGAAGATGCTGGACAAGGCTATTTAAATTATCGTGATTCCCTGCCTGGAGTGGATGGCATGGTTACTAATACCTCCCAACTGCCCTTATTCACTGCTTACGCGGATTGTATACCGGTTTTTTTGTTTGATCCCCAGCAGCGGGTAATCGGGTTGCTGCATAGTGGCTGGCAAGGAACCGCCGGGCGTATCAGTCAGCGAGCCGTGGAACTGATGTCTCTTACATATGGAAGTCGCCCCCAGGATATACAGGCCATCATCGGTCCGGGTATCGGACCTTGTTGTTACCAGGTTGATACCCGGGTAGCTACGATATTTAGGAAAGAGTTTGCAGAGCACCGGCAATTACTTTATCCTAAAAATCAGGACAGCTACTGGTACTTGGATCTTAAACGAGCTGTCCAGCAAACCTTAATAGCGTCGGGCCTTGATGCTAACGCGATTGAGGATGCCAGTATTTGCACTTGCTGCCGCCGCGATCTCTTTTATTCTCATCGCGGTGAGCAAGGTAAATGTGGCCGTATGGGAGCATTGATAGAATTGAGGTGATGGGTTTATGGCAGCCAAAATACTTGTGGTTGATGATGAAACCCACATCGTGGAGCTAGTCCGCTTTAATCTTGAGAAGGAAGGTTTTGAAGTGGTCGTAGCTCGCCACGGGCTGGAAGCTTTGCAACTGGTAGATGACGAACAACCCGACTTGGTTATATTGGACATTATGATTCCTTACCTTGATGGCCTAGAAGTATGTAAACGGCTGCGCCAGGATGGGAGGTATCAAAATCTGCCGATTGTCATGCTAACCGCTAAAGGTGATGAAATTGACACCGTTCTGGGCTTAGAAATGGGAGCGGACGATTATATTAAGAAACCATTTTCACCACGGGAATTAGTAGCGCGGGTCAAAGCTCGATTACGGGCGCACCAGGTATTACAAGCAGATCTGGTAGCCGGGCAAAAGGTCTTAGTCTTTAAAGATCTTATTGTCCTACCGGATAAATATGAAGCTTACTTGGGTGATCGTAAGCTGGATTTAACCCCGAAGGAATTTGAATTATTGCGGCTCATGGCTTCCAGCCGCGGTAAGGTGTTTACGCGAGAAACTCTCTTAGAAAAGGTATGGGGCTATGAATATTCGGGTGATACGCGCACCGTGGATGTCCATGTGCGGCATTTGCGGCAGAAATTGGGTGATGATTCGACGGCTCCCAGTTACATTGAGACGGTTCGGGGAGTAGGATATAAGTTTCGGGAAAGGGATTAGGGTAAATACTTATGGTTTGGAGCAAGCTTGGGGAGGCTAGCCGCTTAGAGGCAGTGCTGACCAGCCTGGTCGATGGAGTAGTAGCCTTAAACCGGGAGGGACAGATTATTCTGCTCAATCGGGCGGCAGAGATGATATTCAAACAAAAACAAGATGACGTACTGGGCAAGTGCTTTCGGGAGATTATCGATCTGCCGGAAGTCGAAGCACTGGTGAGCAACGCCTTGCTCTCTGGTCATGGGGGTGCGATTGAAGCTAGGCTGATACCTGATTGTCGTTTTTATTTTAGTGTTCGGGTGGCACCGATCAAAGAGCGCCGCTCGGGGGATAATATTGATATCAATGGTGCGGTAGTAGTTTTTCATGATATTACCGATTCCTATATGTTTAATCAGATTCGTACGGAATTTGTGGCTAATGTATCCCATGAACTACGGACGCCGCTGACCTCAATTAAGGGTTTTGTGGAAACTTTATTGGATGGTGCTTTAGAAGATGAGATATTATGCCGCAAGTTTCTAACCATAATTGATAACGAGACTGATCGGTTGTCACGGTTAATCGATGATTTGCTTACCTTATCCTCCCTGGAGTTCAAGGAGCGGATTCTTAACCTGTGCCCGGTTAATCTAGTGGAAGTGGTTAAGACAACCATGAATATTCTGGTGCGTCAGGCGACAGATAAAGATTTGCGTTTAGAACTAATTTCACCGGCTAACCTGCCTAGTGTAAGTGCGGATGAAGACCTACTGGGGCAAGTTTTTATCAATCTTTTAGATAATGCGATTAAATATACTCCGCGAGGGGGTATTATAACGGTTCGTATTAAGGTACAAGATGACATGATAGTAACCCGAGTAACTGATACTGGAGTGGGGATTCCGGAGGAGAGTCAGACCCGACTATTTGAAAGGTTTTACCGAGTAGACAGGGCACGAAGCCGTGAACTAGGCGGTACTGTTCTGGGGATTGCCATTGTTAATCATATTGTGGATTTACATGGCGGCAAGGTAGAGGTTCAGAGTGAGGTAGGTAAGGGTGCATCATTTATTTTCAGCCTGCGCCAAGCTTAGGAGAAAAAAATGACGGCAGTCAACAATACGCGGCAGCAAAGGATTGGCCAGGAAAAAAGACGTAAGCAAGCAGGAGGACTAGTTATTATCCTGATTGCTGGCTTCCTAGTTTTTTGTGTCAGTCATGGCATATATCGAGTAGTTAAAGATAGCATAACTGCCTCCCGGCTCGATTACCAAACCGCAGTCACCGGCGAGGTTGAGCAGGGAGTTGGGGTTAAGGGAATAATAATCCGGCCGGAAAAGGTGGTATTATCACCCCTAACCGGGCGTTTTGAAAATGTGGTATTGGATGGGGAAAGGGTACGTCAGGGGACGGTTGTTGGTCATTTATACCCTAGCAATGGCGGGGCACCCCAAGCGATAAAAGCACCATTTACCGGGATGGTAGTCTTTGGAGTGGATGGTCTGGAGCTAGCCCTGGCTAACTTT
>JBLNAS010000318.1:0-4533 GCA_050259475.1 Methylocystaceae bacterium | reverse complement strand
CTTTAGCTTGGTTTTACTGTTGATGTTAGTGATGATTGGGCTCAGCCTTAAATACATATCCAGCATCCAACAGAATCTGGAACAAGTTCAATTGCTCAATAGCCAGCAAATCCATGAGGCTCATAATATGCGCCTCAGTATTGATGATACTAACTTATCCCTCCACACCTTACTCCTGGTTACCGACTCTGAGCTGAAGACTTCATCTTACCAGGGAATCGAGGCGGGAAGAAATGGCTACCGCCAAGCCTTTAACCAGCTTAAGAAAATTGAAAAGACGGAACGGGGGCAGGGGTTACTCCAGGAAATTACCGCTGCCATAGCAGATGCTAAAATCGGCAATGACCAGGTTACCACTCTAGATCAGGCGGGTAAGCAAGCTGAAGCTGCTATTATTCTTATCCAAAACCACCCTAAAATTGTGCAGATCGACAACAAACTGAATGAACTAATTGCCTACGAGGAACAGCAAGCTCTGAAGTTAGCTGTCCAAGCGCAGAAAGAATACCACAATTCGGTAATGATCCTCATTGTTCTTGGCTCCCTTATCTTTTTGACGGCTATCATATCTGCAGTCCGCGTAACCAGGAGTATCACCAGGCCGTTGACTAACATGGTCGATAATACTCAGCAAATCGCTGAAGGTAACCTCCAGGTTAAGATTGACCAGGAGGGCCGAGATGAAGTCTCTCAGCTGGCTGATGCCTTTAATATTATGACCGATAAGATAAAAGGCTTGGTGGCTCAAGTGATGGACAAAGCCAGCATCGTATCAGCTTCTTCTCAGGAATTGACAGCTAGTTCTCAGCAAACCGCCTCGAGCGCTAACGAAAATGCAGCCACCGTTGCGGAAATTGCTTCGGCGATCGATCACCTAAACGGCAACGTCGAACAAATCTCCTCCACCTCACGTCTGACCGTAAATCATGCTGATACTGGCTACCAGGGAATTGGCCGGGTTGAGCAGCAGATCGAAGTCATATCCCAAACTACTAATTCGGTAGCACAGGTAATTAGCACCCTTAACCGCAAGGCTCAAGAAATCAATCAGATCGTTGAGCTCATCCGGTCAATTGCCGCTCAAACTAATCTCCTGGCCCTCAATGCAGCCATTGAAGCAGCTCGAGCTGGTGAACAAGGGCGTGGCTTTGCGGTGGTAGCGGAAGAAGTACGGAAGCTAGCTGAACAGTCAGCGGAAGCCGGTAAAGATATCCTAAGTTTGGTCAGTTCCATTCAGGATGAAGCGGGGCGAGCAGTAGACGACATGAACCATGGTCTCCGAGAGGTAGCTACGGGAATCAACTTGGCGCACGAAGTAAGTGGAGCTTTTGAACAGATTATCGCACAGGTACATGAACTTAATGCCCAAATCAGCCAAATGTCCGCTTCAACCACCCAGATATCGGGTGGGGTACAGAATGTTGCGGCCTCCACCGAAGAACAGACCGCCGCTGTCGAAGAGGTTTCGGCTTCTGCTGCTGCATTATCCCAAGTGGCAATTGCCCTAAGTGAATTGGTACAAATATTTAAGGTTTAAATAGGAAAATACCGACAGACGCCAAGTCGTCTGCCGGTATTTTTACGTTAGGGTTACTTATACATATAATTGACCAAGTTACTATACCGTTCGAGTACTATAAGGGGAGTGACACCCAACATTTAATATCAGTAAATAAAATACCGACTTCTTTAACCTTTTCCCCAGTCAAGCGCTGCCAACAATCAGCATAACTAATGACTTGGGAACGGTAATGCTCCGTTAACAACTCTAGAGCCTGGTCATCAGCGATAGTATCTGACTTATAATCAGCAATAACCCAGCCCTCGGCCTCATGAAGTACCAGATCAATGGTGCCTTTAAGATAGCAACTATCTTCCCATATGCCAAAAGGAACCTCAGTTAATACCTCGGTTGCTAGCCTTAACCGTTGCCAGAAGTCGAGGCTTAAGACCTCGGTAAGTAGTTGCTGCAATTCCAGTACCTCGTCACCTGAGTATGCGTGTTTCTGAAGAATACTTATTAACCACTTTCTATCCCCCACACGTTCGGGGTAGGCAGCCAACTGCTCTAGGGCTTGGTGGACAACATTTCCCCAGGCGGTTCCTCTTCCCCGACCACTACTACCTGGTAACGGGGTGCTACTCTGGTGGGCCAATTCCGTCACCGTCACTACTTGGCTGGTGGGTACTTGACACTGAGCTAGCCGTTGCTGCCGCTCAAGCTTTTGCAAAGCAAACTCATTCTCTAGCAGTACCCCGGCAGTTTGGGCGGTTGTGACCACAATTGCCTGCTGACCGCTTAAGATTTTAGCCGGAGCCAGATAGGGTATTAATGATGACCAAGGACTTTTATCCGGCTTTTCCAGGTAATTACTGACGACCAACAAATCCTTGGCCCGCGTGGCGGCTACATAAAGCAACCGCACCCGCTCGGCCGCTTGATAAGCCGATTCTTTATCACATAGCTCATCCCAACCAGGGGGGTAAGCTAAGGTACGTCGGGAGAATTCGCCGATCGGTTCACTTACCTCCAGCCACCCCTGAGATTTTCCTCCTTGCCGCTGGACATAGAGATCCACACCTTCACCCGGCCGGGACCCCGGATCAGCCAAAAGAACAACTGCCGCTTCCAGCCCCTTAGCCTTATGCAGGTTCATAAGCCTAACTCCCTTGACCTGACCATAAGTCAAGTCAAGTTCATCTTCTACTCCGGAAGCCATGAATTGTTCCATGAGCAGGGTTAATTGGTCAAAGCGTGATACCCCTTTGGTTTCAGCATTTCGCAAGTGATCGGTCAGCAGAAAATAGTTGGCGGCAGCACTGTCCCCTCCCTGGATTAACAGCAGCGGCAGTAATCCTACTTGCTCCGCTATAAGTTCCAGGGCTGAAGTCGGTGACATTCCCCAGGCCGCCTGACGGAAACCCCGTAGCTGCTCATAAGCCCAGGTATACTTTTGCTTCAATTCCGATGACAAGGCCGCCGGGCAGTTTTCTAAGTAATTAAACTTACCCCCCGCTTGGCGATAATCATATAAATCTTGGTCGCTAAAACCATAGAATAACCCTCGCAATACCGCTACTAACTGCACTGGATTAGCAGGATCGACTACCACCTTAGCCAGTTGTTGTAACTCTAGCAGGGGGATACTTTTGTTAATTTGGTTCTGCCCACTTATGCTATAGGGGATGCCTGCAGCCTCTAATTCGCGAGCGTATAAAGCCAAGTGTTTCTTGACCTGGACTAACACCATAAAATCTTCGGCTGCCACCGCCCGCAGCTCTCCACTAGCCGTTAGCACCATCGCAGGTTCGGCCAAGGTTCGGCTAATAAAGGCAGCTATGCTTTGAGCATCCTGAGCAGCAATTTTCGCTGCACTGTCATGCGCTTCCTTGCTCAGATTTATCAGCATCAGGCCAGACAATGCTCCGTCGGCAGCTGTGCGCTCAGGCACCATAACCTGGTATCTGGCCTGACAAGGCGGCTCTGCTTCTGCTAGTAAAGAACTAAAAGTGGAATTAACCCACTCGACCACTACCGGTAGTGAGCGGAAGTTGCGATCCAGGGAGATTACTTGACCTTCAGCCGCTTTAATCTGTCTTTGTACCTGATAAAAAATATCAATATCGGCTCGACGAAAACGGTAAATTGATTGCTGGGGGTCACCAACCACAAAAAGTGCCCCCGGGCGCGGACGTATTACTGTCCAATCCATTTCCTTACTATCATCACCACTAAGATACATCATGATTTCTGCCTGCAAGGGATCAGTATCCTGAAACTCATCGACCAACAACCTATGATAACGCCTTTGGAAGTAAGCTCTTACTTCGGTGTCTTCCCGAAGCATAATCGTAGTTCGCAGTAACAAATCCTGATAATTTAATAAATTCTCTTGTCGGCGCACCTGCTGATAATGCTGGGTAGCTGGTAGTAAAAATTCAACCACCGACTGATAACAATACTGACGCCAACTATCTAGGGTCGGAACTGCCACTTGCTGCTGAAAGTAGTCAAAAGCAGCCTTCATTTCCAGGGCAATTTGCTTGTTAGCCCAGCGGTTCTGAACAACTCCCGCACTTCCTTCCAGCTTTTGTAACAACTCAGCTAGTAGGCGATCATCCTGTAAATTAAAACAACGGCACCAACGTTCAGCTCGTCTTAATTTGATTTGAAGCCCGTCCCAGCCTGTTTCCGGCTCCTGAGCCGGCAGGTATGAACCTGCCAGCAGGAGTAGTTTTTCAAGTTCCTGCCGAGCAACCGTAAAATCAGGGCGAACGGCTAACGGGGCTGGGAATTCGACCTCGGGATAATTGTTGATTCGTTGATAACTACTATATAGTTGGCTGGGGCTAATGCCAACTTGCTGTAACTTCATACTAATTAAGGGATTAGCCAAAGAAAGATATTCATGCCATGCGCGTGCTTCCAGGTTTTGTTCCTCGGCTCCCTCAATCTCGACAAAGTCAGGAGATAGACCGGCTTCGACCGGGCGCTCGCGCAGCAAAGTCGCACAAAATGAGTGAATGGTACCG
>JBLNAS010000317.1:0-3528 GCA_050259475.1 Methylocystaceae bacterium | reverse complement strand
CTGGTTGGGGGCATAACCCACCGCCTGTTCATAACTGCGAACATGCTGCTTAAATTCTTGCATTAGGTTTGATCCTGGGTTTTTATGCAGCTCTTGTTCGAGGGTACTGCCATACTGGATCATCTCAGGAACATGCACCAGGATATTGCTTACTGCTTTCAGTACCGGAAAAGCCATCGGTTTATAACACCTCCAAAATCCTAAGAAAAAGGCGGGGTAACTCCCCGCCATATCTGCCTAGAACACAGTCTGTTCCTGCACCTCAGTAGTCAGGGCTTTGAGGGCTTTTTCTACTAGCTGCCGCCGAAGCTTTTTCTCATCGCCCCGATCCAGCTTAGGATTGCCCAAGGGATGTGGAATAGCAATTGTGGGTATAATGCGATTGGCTCCTACCGTTAAGGATATCGGCACTACGGTGCACATGTGCACCACCGGAACATCAGCCGTTTGTTCGATTTCCTTCACCATCGTTGCGCCGCAACGAGTGCAGGTGCCTCAGGTGGAGGTAAGGATTACGGCGTCTACCCCCGCTTCCTTTAATTCCTGACCAATCTTATGAGCAAAGGCCTTAGAATTGGCGACCGAGGTTCCATTACCCACCGTCGCATAAAAGTACTGATGCAAAGAGCCGATCTTGCCTTCCTTCTCCAAATCCCGCAAGACATCCACTGGCAATACCCGATCAGCATCTTCGTTAGCATACACCGGATCGTAACCACCGTGGGCGGTTTCATGACTCTTTTCGTCCAAGTTGCTAAAAGAACTGATATCATATTTGCCATACTTTGAAGCACTGGAACTTTCAATACGGTCTGGGTTACCCTTGGGCACAATACCCCCGGATGTAACTAAGGCGATCTTGGCTTTACTCAAATCCTTAATTGCGGGGCGGGGATTTACCCGATCAAATACCGGCATGGGATATTCGGTAGTAAACTCTTGACCTTTAAGCTTAGCCACTAGCATATCGACAGCACGGGCTGAACCGCGTTTATCATGCCAGACATTTCTCCGTACACCGCGGGGAATGTAGCCTTCCTCTTCGGGACGGCCAATTTCTTCACCCTGGGTTAGCTTAATTAAGAGCTTGGCAATCGCCGGCATCGCTTTGCGCATATCGGCCGCTGAATTGCCAGTTTTGGCCATATATACATATTTTCCATACTGGTCAACCCCTGGATTTTCAGGATACATACCGGTTACCGCCGGAATCCCGATTTCCTGTTGTACCACGTTGCAGACATGACCACAGGCCATGCCATAGCGTCCGGCATTAAAAGCCGGGCCAGCGATTACGATATCCGGATTGTAGGCTTGGATCATGGAAATAACCTCAGCCGAGGCTGACTCCAAATTCTCATTGAAGTAGGTATCACCACAGATTACAGTGCCGACTATTTCATAATCATCACTTAGTGCAGCCTTAAGAGCTGCACCGGGACCAACCACCCCATCCTGTTTAAAGGGAGCAATATCAGCTTTGTCTTCTCCACCGATCCCACCAAAAAACTGGTTAAGGTAATGGACGATCTTATATTTTGCCAAGGTGGCACCTCCTGACGAGTTATTATTAGTCTTTGAATTTGCAGTACTGCTCACGGATGCTCTTAACTTCCTCAATGTTACCGTCAACATCCATTACCATTTCCATCATGCTGAGTTGCTCATCATAAACGCCTGCATCAATCAGGTCCTTCAGTTCAAAAATATGATAAACTCTTAGACCCAGCGCTACACCAGCTAACGGACCGGCATAAGTGGGATCACCTGCGGTTACGGTTTCCGCCGATAAACCACTCGATTCAGCTTCCGCACCACCCAGCACTACCACGACATTTTCAACACCATATTTATCTGCAGTATCCTTAATGCGCGACTGATTGGCCATGTCCATGGCCCCGGCCGCTGTTCAAACAAAGCATTCGGTGCTGGCAAATACGATTTCACCGCCCAAATCTTTTAAGCATTCGGAAATTGCTGGTCCCGGAATACCATCACGATCACCCAATACACAGAATTTCTTGCCCGCAAACACTGACTTATCCATTTGCCAATGCTCCCCTTTCCATACATAAATTTAGTAGGTTGTGGCTCCCATCTTATTAAAGCCCAATTCATTCGTAGCTCCTGTAATAACTTGAATCTCTGCCATAATACTGCCATCAGCTCGCAAACTACCAGCAAACCCGCCAGCAATAATATCTGCTACTTCTGGGTAGCCAATAACCTTTTCCATTGGCGGCAGTAGGATTACTTCGTTAGCATTGCCTCCGGTAACCACAGCATCTCCTGAGGGATGTGAGTCCGCCAACGACTGGGAAGCACCGTCGCGGCCAGCATATTCATCGGTAACCAGCACCGTCTTGATGCCCTTAGCGGTTATCTTGCGACAGTTCATCACCAGATCAGCATCGGGATTACCGAAACCTTCTTCGGATATAATTACCGCATCAGCACCCATGAATTCAACTAATTTACTGGTGAAATTCGAACTGCGCTCCTTATCCAGCAAGGTAACATTTTCGTTAGTACAAATAACCCCCACAAAGTTGTAATCCTTACCATGCCGTTCATAAAGATCATAAATTACCGGGCTATTCTGATGGTGATAGGTAGTATTCTTATCACAGGCTGATACACAATTGCCGCTAATGATCGCTCCATCCATCACTTCCGTCGGATAAATCATCGTGGGTAGGATCTGTTTGACATCTACACCATAAAGATAGGTGTCGTGCATCAATCCTTGGCTTTGCAGCATATAAACATAGGCTACTTTCGGTAAGCTAGGGTACTCCTTGACTTGGTCCAAAAGCGGCTTGGTATCATAAACTTTGAACTCATCGGGTCTAATATTACGACCAGCTTCCGCAATATAACGGGTAGCTTTTAAACCTAAGAGCCGAATGGCAGCCTCATGCTCATGCTGATGCAAGCCATCCACTGGGTCACCATAGACCACAATATTATGCGTTGCCGAAAACGGAGTAAACTTGGCACCAGGCCCGGTCATATCAATTATGCCCTCCTGGAAACCACATATTTTCCCCACGGTTAAAACGGTGACCCCCTTCAAAACATGGGTGGTACCACTACCCACCATTTCAGCCTTATCCCCCAGCCAACCCGGGAATACCGTGCCACCACCCGCGACTTTAACCCGGGGCTCATAGACATCCTTGACCGGCATAATACGGACCGAATCACCGGGGTGAACCAGATAGAGATCAACCTTTTGCAGTCGCTCATCTCCACCGATTACCGCCAGCATCTCTTCTCTGTTGATGCTCAAGATGCCAGTTTCAACCCTGGTAGCATCTCCGAATTTAATGCCTTTAATGAAGATGTTACCTAATTCCAATCGCATCTGTTGCTACCTCCTCGTGTGGTTAAATATGCTTCTTAAGTTCTTCCTCAACCGCATTTATGGTCACTTCACCAGTAACCTCAGATATCTTTTGACCGGCTTTATAAAAGGACACATTGGGCAGACCCAATACCTTTTGGCTTATCGCCAAGCGTCGGTTA
>JBLNAS010000316.1:0-2709 GCA_050259475.1 Methylocystaceae bacterium | reverse complement strand
TACACCGATATCGGGGTAGAACTACCATGAATGATGGACACCGGCATAGGTATAATCACCTTACTGGTTGCCGTGTTAGTGTAAGCGGAGGAAATCATGTTCATCACTATGAAAACATGACCAGTTTGAATGATAACCATCGCCACCAGATGAAGGATACCACTGGGATTGATTACAAGGTTCCAGGCCAGCCTGGTCACCGCCACCGGGGTAATACTATAACTTCATACAATCACGGTCACCGTCACCGCGCCAGATTTATCACTTCGCTACCCCGCTAGGCCTTGACCCGGGACTTTGCAGTTTTAGTTGTTGCACTGTTCTTAGTGTAGTTAAAAAGGTATGCAAAACATGAAAGGACTTTTTGCTTGGGCAAAAAGTCCTTTCATTAGGATAAAGCTAAATTATTCCGGCATAGTCTCAGTAACCTGCTCGCTATCTTGAGCTACATCATTTTTGGGTTTGCGCCACATATGGGCACGCTCCAAATAGAAGGGCATGATGGATACCACTACATTATGTTTACTGAACATCGCTTTAGCGATAAACAGGCTAGTATTATTATGAAGAGCAGCTTGCCACCACTTAGACACAAAGAACTGGGGTAAGAGTAGAGTAATAATATCGCCCGGCTTTGAGCTATGTTCTTCTGAGTTAATATATTGCACTAACGAATTTACGACTTCTCGATATTGAGATTTCTTGATTACGAGTTCAATATCAGTGTTGAGCAGAGCCCACTTATTTCGAAGCTTGTCAGCCTCACCGTCAGTAACTTCGACATGGAAGGCTACTACATTTGGGCTCATGGTACGAGCATAGCGGAGTGCTTTTAGCACCATGGCATTAAAGCTGTCGATCGGTACGATGATATGGTGGCTTATATTTAAATTAGTTTCTAACCCACCGATGAACTCATTAGGTATGTCCAATTGTTCAGCCACTGATATATAGTGACGTTTGATAGAAAACATCACCATTACTAACAAAGGTATTATTATAACTACAATCCAGGCACCAGCAGTGAATTTCGTAATCCCAATAATTAAAACTGAACTTAAAGTTACCAGCGTGCCAAATCCGTTAACTAAAGCCTTTAACTTCCAACCTTCTGGTTTTTGCCTGATCCAACGCATGAATAAACCCAGTTGGGATAGAGTGAATGAAGTAAAAACACCAATTGCATAAAGCGGTATCAGGTGATGAGTATTACTCTTAAAAGCTATCACCAGAACGGTGGCCATTACCGCCAGGGCAAATATACCATTATTAAAATTTAACCGGTGACCGCGCATTTTCAATTGTCTTGGTACATAGCCATCCTGTGCTATCACTGATAATAGGGTCGGAAATCCTGCGAAGGCGGTGTTAGCTGCCATAGCTAGAATAAGGGCAGTAGTGGTTTGAATCAGATAAAACATAACGCCATGCCCAAAGGTAATGGTGGCGATTTGTGCCAATACCGTATGTTGGTGACTGGGAATAATCTCATATATTTTTGCCAAGTAGGCGGTTCCACCAAATGTTATGAGTACCGACAAAGCAAGAAGTACGTAAGCAATTTTAGCATTTCGCGCTGAGGGATCTTTAAAATTAGGTACCGCATCACTTATGGCTTCGACTCCTGTAACCGCACTACAACCAGAAGAAAATGCTCTTAATAGTAAAAATAAGGTGATGGCTTGCATACCTATGGAGAGTTCCGGTGATGGTGCCGCAGGGGTTGGAATATAGTTTCCGCCAGCATGTTTGATGATACTGGCAATAATCAGCACAATAATTGAAACTAAGAAAGCGTAAGTAGGAATACTAAATATTCTGGTGGCCTCACGAAGTCCACGGATGTTACCAACTACTAATAGAAAGATGATCAATACGCTAATGGCTACCCGGTGAATATACAGATCGGGAAAGGCCGAAGTGATAGCAGCAGTGGCGGCACTAACACTAACAGCTACGGTCAAAGTATAATCTACCGATAGGGAAGCTCCCGCAACCAAGCCGTATACCGGACCGAGGTTGTCCTTAGAAACGATATAAGCACCGCCACCCTGGGGATAGGCGTCAACTACGTGGCGATATGAGAAAGTAAGAATGAGCAGTAGGATAATAACCGAGATCGCAATTCGGGGCATCCAGATAAACGATGCCAGCCCTACAGCCGGTACTAGTACCCAGAGCATTTCCTCGACGGCATAAGCGACTGAGGATATTGCATCACTGGATAGTATCGGCATCCCCCAAAACACACCAAATTTTTCCTCGGCCAGCTTTTCACTGGATAGACTTCTACCGAAGATGAAACGCACGACTTGCCGGAGCACTAAAATCCCAGCTTTCTAGCTAATTTTATCTCGCATATACCTGGATGTTATATAAAGGAAATTTCCGCGCGATTTTTCTATTATACTCCCGGTATTTTTAAATTAATAGTTAGATAATTAGGTTTTCCCCCTTAGTTCGTTTTAACCAAGGATACCGATATAACTTGGATTATCTTTGCACTGATAAAGGACTCGTAATCTGAGCTACGAGAGTGATTCATTTGGCCGCTAAATATTTAAAGGGCATCCGTAGATGCCCCTTAATAAGATATTAATTTGCTTATTAACTTCTTTTACAACTTCTCTTGCGTTATCTTTTCCAGGTGTTGTGCCATAGTGGTTATTTCTTCAATGCTGGCGGTGATTTCTTGGGTAGCGGCGGCCT
>JBLNAS010000315.1:0-3653 GCA_050259475.1 Methylocystaceae bacterium | reverse complement strand
AAGTCAGTTTGGGGCAAAAGTACAGCAAATTCGTCGCCACCGATTCGAGCAACGATATCATTATCTCGGAAACATGATCGCAGAATTTCTCCGGTCTTTTTTAGTGCCAAGTCACCTGCGGCATGACCAAGGGTATCATTTACCAGCTTAAGACCATCCAGATCACAAATCATCATGCCTACCGGCTTCTCGTTCTCAGCTTCTAGCCGCTCCATCTGCTCTTCAAAATAGGTACGATTATACAAAGAAGTTAAAACATCGTGGACATTCAAATATCGAAGTTCCTGTTCTAACTGCTTCCTGCTGGTTATATCTCGAGTACACAAGATATAACCTACTAGTTTATCTTCAATTTTAACTGGGTTACCCAAGGTTTCTGTCCAGACATAGCTTCCTTCAGCGCGGCGCAGACGTTGCTCACTAGTAAAAGGTTGGCTAGTGGCCAAAACCTTACCTCGGCGGGCTAATACTCTCGCTAGATCATGCGGATGAACTAACTGTTTGAATCTCATTTCTCGCATTTGACCATCGGTGTAACCTAGTAACTTTTGATGTGACGGACTTATGTAAATCAGATTGCCCTTTAGGTCAATTTCAGCAATTAAGTCGAGCATATGGTCCGTGACTCGTCGCAAATTCTCTTCACTAGCCCGTAGTTTTTCTGAGCTTTTAATGTCTGATGTAATATCATCAGCCAGTACCATACCACCGATGATACGACCATTTTCCCATATAGCAGTAGAATTAATTTTCAAATAAATTCTATGCCCATCACGGTGCAACCAGGGAAGGACATAGCTAGCTGATTCGCCGGTCATAAGTCGTCTTGTGGTTTCAGTCTTGATCCATTCCCAATCTTCGGTTGCTACTTGGGAGGAGTTAAATAAGGTGCCAATTAATTCGTCAGGGGAATAACCGATAAAATCATTCGACTTTTTATTGATAAAAGTTAGCCGCATATCAAGATCAAAGGTATAGAACATCTCATTGAGATTATCAATCATGGTATTGGTATAATCTAGTTGCTTACGTAGTTCTGCTTCCGCTTCAACCCTTTCAGTAACATTGCTGCCAACAATAGCCAATCCTTCCAGGTTACCATTCCCATCAAACAACTGGGTACTATTCCAATCAAGATATCGATACTCACCGCTTCGAGTCTGAAGGGGTGCATAACCATATTTAATGTTTTCCGGTAATTCAATTGCATCCTTAAACCATTGATTAACTCTTTCACGAAACTCAGCTGGAAAGAATACATCCAGATATGGTTTGCCTAATACCTCTTCACGTTGCCAACCCGTTAATTCCAATACATAGTCATTAACAAATTTAATTATTGACTGGAGGTCAAGGATGACCGCTACCAGTTGTACACCTTCCAGCATGGTACGAAATCGTCTTTCAGATTCTTGTTGAATGGCCGTGGTATGTTGAAGTTCATCAAATTGCTGACGTAGTTCTTCCTCGATAGCAGTGATCTGTTGATAAGCTGCTTCTAACTGTTGTCGAGCTTCAATATCTGGTTGACTAGGGTTAGTTAAAAATTGGCTATCGATAGCGATTTCAATCGCTGCTATTATTTGGCCATTTCCATTATATATAGGTGTTGCTTGCAGATATAATTGTGTCGTACTCTCTCGAACTGACGAAAACACTTCTTTAACCGCATAGAGTTGCTCATGCTTATGGTTAATCTTGTTATCGTATTTAAGCTCTAACGAGGGATTTATTATCACGTCGGCTAACCATATATTATTGCGCTGCTCTAAGGTCATTGCTTGCGCTTGTTCTTTTGATATACCAGAAATAATGGTCAAAGCCTTATTCCAGGCAATGACCTGATGTTCGGTATTTATGATTGCGATCGGGTCGGGATAATTGTCGATAGTGAGCGATATATTAATACTTTCTAACATTCGCAGCGAGCCCTCCTTCCAACCACAACTTAAAAACATTCCTTTAATTATTTTAGCAATTAATATATGAAAATGTTAAATAGAGACAAAATATATCGTATTTAGTAATTTTAATTAATAATATTTAATTTACTATAATGGTAGCTTTTGTCTTGTCAGCAAATCATTCTGTATTAACTAAATGTCTGTCTTAGGCTTAGGTTGGATTAGAGACTTGCCGCCTATATATAGTAACAACATGTTTTATTGTTTTATTATGGTATTACTTGCAGGAAATTGTTTTTATATAAAGAATTATGTAATTCATAATTATCTATTTATTCGAATTATATGATTTTTAGTGAGGGGGACGCGTGGATGTCGTTTAGGGAGGAATATAGAGAGAAACTGCGCACTGCCGATCAAGTGGCGGCCATGGTAAATTCAGGGGAAACCATCAAGTATGGTTATTTTACTAGTAAACCAGTACTACTTGACCAAGCATTAGCCAAACGACATGATGAACTGCATGATGTTTTGGTGGCGGGTACGGTTACGGTACCACCAGTACCAGAAATTATTCAGCATCAAGATTCATTTGACTACCAGGACTGGCATTGGAGCAAAGTTACCCGCTTGCTTAGCAACTATTATGACAACATTGTTTATGCACCATTGCTGTATCACATGACCGATCATTTTGTCCGTAATCACATTTGTAATCAAGGTCGTCAAATGGAGTGGGTTTGGAAACAGGTCGGGCCAATGGATCAACATGGATTTTTCAATTTTGGCCCGAGCAATACCGAATCACTAGCCTGCGTTGAATCATCTAAAAAAACAGTGCTCGAAGTGAACCCTAACATACCTCGTTGTTTAGGTGGGAGCAATGAGGGGGTCCATATATCACAAGTGGATTACATTGTAGAAGCACCGGAAGATCAAATGCTTTTTTCTGCGCCTGAAGATGGCGGAGAACCACCCGAGTTTGCGATGGAACTGGCTGCCAAACTTATTGACTATATCCACGATGGTTCTTGTATTCAGCTCGGAATTGGAGATCTTCCTAACGCCTTGGGACAGGTGCTTAAAACTACTAATATTAAAAACTTGGGTATTCATTCGGAAATGTTTGTGGATGCCTATGTGGATATGATTGATTCAGGTCAGGCTAATGGCTCGCAAAAGAATTTCGATAAATATAAGGCTACCTACACTTTTGCTATCGGTACCCAAAGAATGTACGATTGGATGCACGAGAATGCACGAATTGCTTCATACAGTGTAGATTACACCAACGATCCCCGTATTATTGCCCAACAAGATAACATGGTTTCGATTAATCAAGCATTGCAAATTGATCTGTTAACTCAAGTCAGTGCTGAGAGTATGGGCTTCTCACATATCTCTGGTAATGGTGGAATGACTGATTTTATTCTGGGAGCCCAGTGGTCAAAGGGTGGTAAGAGTATTATTTGTTTGCCTTCTACCCACATGGATAAGGAGGGAAATCTAATCTCCAGGATAGTACCGACTTTCCCCCATCGGACTTCGGTAACCGTTACTCGTCACTTTGTAGATTACATTGCTACTGAATTTGGTGTACGGCGACTAAAAGCCCAACATACCTGGAAGAGAACTGAAAGCATTATCGAGATCGCCCATCCTAAATTCCAAGATGATCTAATCAAAGCGGCCAAAGAACTAAAGCTTTGGACCCGTACGAACAAGCAAGATAATGCCTAGTTAACGGTA
>JBLNAS010000314.1:0-6071 GCA_050259475.1 Methylocystaceae bacterium | reverse complement strand
AAGGAACTTAGTCACCTTCCGGTACTGGTTGATCCAAGTCATGCGACTGGAAGATGGCAATTAGTAATCCCAGTAGCACGCGCTGCACTAGCGGTAGGTGCTGATGGAATAATGGTAGAAGTTCATCCTAATCCGGAACATGCTTTAAGTGATGGTAAACAATCATTAAATTATGAACATTATCAACAATTAATGTTTCAGTTACGTCAATTAACTACCTTAATGGGAAGAGAGTTATAAATTGAAAAACCGAACGGGGATCAGCTTTAATCACTGATCCCCGTTTTTTACTGGGCTTATACTTGGTATTTACACCAATCGGCTTGGCTGATACCGGTGAGCAAGTCACCACCGTTAGCGGCATCACCGATTACCAGTATTTTACCGGGGAAGTTATCTAGTTCCGGTGGCAAGGGACGTGGCCTAAATCCAGTAGCCCAAACCAGCTGATCATAACCCAAGGTTGAGGCAGCACCAACTTGATTCTCGAGAAGGATCTCACCAGGGCTGATATTAACTACCTGAGTGCTGGTATGCATCACGACACCAGCGGCCTTTAAGTCACGCATTATTGTTAACAGAGTCATGGTTTCCAAACCTTTGCCTAAGCGAGCAGTTGCCTCGACTACTGTTACTTTTTGCCCTTGGGCTGCGAGATAAGTGGCAGCTTCCAATCCACTGGCGGCTCCCCCGATTACAATTGCCATACTACCGCCATCAACAGTGCCTTCAGTGAGTAAAGTACTTACATCGATACCTACATCATTACCAGGTACGGCTGGTCGGAAAGGCAGTGCTCCCCAGGCTAAGATAATCACTTCTGGTTTTAGTTCTGCCAGCAGAGGAGCAGTTAACGAGGTGTTAGTTCTAATGGTTACACCAAGATCGGTAATTTGTTGGTAAAGGTAATCTTTAAAAGCCGCAATCTTTTTTTTGTGGGGTGGAGTGGCAGCAGCGGATAATAAACCGCCAATCATTGCCTGTTGTTCAATAATAGTCACTTGATGACCGGCTTGGGTCAGGCTGATCGCAGCTTGCATTCCTGTCGGTCCGGCACCGACCACCAATACTTGGCGAGTTGGTTGGCTTTTTTGTGGCCGCCAAGCATCACGGCCAACTTGTGGGTTAACACTGCAGCGAATGGGTAAGCCAGATAGTTGTTGTTGCATACAGATATTGCAGGAAAGGCAGGGGCGAATGGTTGATTCGCATCTATTCATTACCTTGTGTGGCCATTCGGGATCTGCAAGTAAAGGTCTGCCTAGCCAAACCAAATCTGCCCGACCGGAACGAATAATTTCGTCCGCTTTTTCAGGAGTGCGAATGGTACCACCGGTTAATACCAAGGCTTGTTTTACCTGCCTATTTGCGGCTTCCGTCAAATAAAGGCGCCATCCCTCAGGATAGGAGGCTGGCTCGGTGCTGGTCATACCACTTTCATAATTGCCACAACTGATATTGAGCAGGTGAACTCCAGCTTCATCTAGCCAGCGGGCAATTAGGGCACCTTCTTCCGGTTCTAAGCCTCCGGGAACGAAATCAGCCATGTTGAAACGCACACTTAGTGGATAGTTTCCGCAGGTTTCTTTTATCCCGCTGATGATTTCTCGTAGTAGACGAAAACGACGTTCGGTATCACCACCATATTCATCATCCCGATGATTAGCATAAGGTGACAGAAATTGACTCAGCAAATAGCCATGAGCAGCATGGAGTTCAATACCATCAAAACCGGATCTCTTAGCTAACATAGCAGCAGTAACAAAACGCTCTTTTACCCGATTAATATCATCAAGGTTCATAGCCCGTGGCATAGCCCGCATTAATCGACAAGGTATGGGAGAGGGGGCGATAGGCTGCAGACCTTCGGTAACTTGGGGTGAGGTTTGTCGTCCCGCATGGTGCAGTTGAATAAAAGCACGAGCACCTCCAGCTTTGATCTGATCGGCAAGTGAAGTTAATCCTGAAAGATAACGGGGATGATCGATGCGGATTTGATTCAGACCGGCACGACCAATCGGGGCATCAACACAGGTTATTTCTACCACGATTAGGCCGACACCACCTCGGGCACGTTGATGGTAATGAGCAATAAGATCTGGTGTAACCTCTCCCGCGGCATTGGCCAAACCGGTACCCATAGCGGGCATAACGATCCGATTAGGTAAGGTCAAATCTCCAAGGCGAGCTGGACGCATTAAATTTGCATATGCATTCAAAAAAAATCACCAACTTTAACAAAAAATTACTGAATACTTTAAGTTATCAGGGACACAATATAGCCAGAAGCCAGTTACGGCAGCAGGCTCTCCGTCGAGGAGGAAAAACCTGACACCGTGGTAATGCTCACGCTTCAATGGCAGAATTCATTATGCACCTGCCGTACTGGCTTCTCTAAGACCCGCGAATCACCCCCTTGGGGTAAGTGCCGCTAAATCCCAGCCGACAGGCTAGGGTCCAGGCATCATGGTTCGCGGGTCTTCTATTTTTTAATTAGCATACCATTTTCCCTTCGGATCAAGGGAAAAAAAGCTCCGCATCTGGTACAATAAATGCGGTGAATTAGGTCAACGGAGAGTGAGTTCGTTTCATAAAACAGTAGCCTTGGATTTTTGCTGGAGGCATAATAAATGAAAATAGCAATTGATGGCCCAGCGGGAGCGGGTAAAAGTACATTAGCCCGGCGATTGGCAGCAAACTTGAGTTTTTTATATATTGATACTGGAGCTATGTACCGGGCCTTAACCCTGCAGGCATGGCAAGAACAAATCGACTTTGCCGATGAAGCAAAACTTGCTAGTTTAGCTAATGATTTAGATATTGATTTGCGTGATTACCAGGGGAGATTATTAGTATTTATAAATGATAACGAGGTAACAGAAGCTATTAGACAGCCCCATATATCGGAATTGGTTTCCCGGGTGGCCGCTTATCCTGCGGTTAGACAAGTTATGGTACATAAACAACAGCAGTTAGCCTTAAGTCGTAATGTGGTGATGGATGGACGTGACATTGGGGAATGCGTTTTGCCAGATGCGGAGTGTAAGTTTTATGTAACTGCCTCTTTAGAAGAGAGAGCTCGTCGCCGCACCGAGGAATTGAGAAGACAAGGTTATTCTATACAACAGGTAGATGTAGAAGAAGAATTGCGTCAGCGTGATTACCAGGATAGCAATCGGCAGGTAGGAGCCTTAAAACTATTGCCTGATGCCCAAGTTATTGATACCAGTAATCTTGATGAAGAAGAGGTTCTTAGTTTAGTAGCTCGAAAGGTTGAGGAGGCAAAGTAGTGTACGGTTTTTTGCGTTGGGTGGGTTTAAGTATTTACTTCTTTCGCCGATGGCAGGTTTCCGGACGGCATAATTTGCCACCGACCGGGGGAATGATTATTGCTGCTAATCATAATAGCGCTTGGGATCCGATATTATTAGCTTGTGCAATTAACCGAGAAATTTTTTATATGGGCAAAGAAGAATTATTTAAAAAACCCTTAGGTGCCTGGTTTTTTACTTCCTTACATGCGTTTCCCGTTAAAAGGGGAGCAATTGATCGAAGTGCCATTCGAAAAGCCATAAGTATTTTGCAAGCCGGGCAGGTGTTAGGTATTTTTCCGGAAGGTACACGGGTCGAGAAGGGACAAATGGCGGAGCCCCAGTCAGGAGTAGCTCTATTAGCCCTGAAAGCTAAGGTTCCAATTATACCAGTAGGATTGCAGGGTAGCCGTTCCGGAGAACCGCCAAAGGCTATTGTTGGGGAACCATTATATTTTGACGAATATTATGAAATGAAGCCTAATTCCGCCTTGCTAAATAAAATTAGCCAACAAGTTATGCAGGAAGTTAATCGGCTGTTAGCAGGGTGACGACTATAGCGGGAGGCGAATAAATTGCGGGTAATTGTAGCTGATACCGCTGGCTTTTGTTTTGGAGTAAGACAAGCTTTTGATAAAGCGGTGGCTACCACCAATGAAAATAGCAGCTATTCCATGTTAGGTTATCTCGTGCATAACCATCAGGTGATAGCATATTTGGAAGACTTGGGCATCGAATTTATTAATGCAATAGATGAGGCCAAGACGGCTGGTATTATCATTCGGACTCATGGTGTCGCTCCTGAGCGAGTCGAGGCAGCTACCAACCAAGGGTTAAGTATTTTAGATGCTACCTGCCCTCGGGTAAGAAAAGTACAAAATTTGGCTCGAGACTTGAGTAACCGTGGTTATACAGTTATAATATTTGGCGACAAAGCGCATGCTGAAGTTATAGGGTTACAGGGCTTTGCTGGTGAACAAGCTCAGATAATTGATAGCAGTTTTGTTGATACCGATATCATGGTTATGGATCCGAAACGAGCAGCTCTAATAGCTCAGACTACCATAGACGAAGCAGAATTTATGTTAGTAGCTGACCGGCTGCAAGCTATTTATCCTGAATTGAAAGTTTTTAATACAATCTGTCCGGAAACCAGGAAAAGACAGGAAGAAGCTCTACTCTTGTCCAAGAATTCTGATATGATATTGGTAGTAGGGGATAAACTCAGTTCTAATACCAGAGTATTAACCCGGATTTGTGAAGCAACGGGCGTGCCTACTCATCTGGTGGCGAGGGCTGCTGATATTGATAGAGCCTGGTTTAATGGAGTAGGAACCATAGGAATAACAGCCGGAGCATCAACTCCGGATTGGACTATTAAGGAGGTTTACTGTAGCATGATGGAGCTGGAAGGAAACGGGGTCAAGGATGTAAGTCTGGAGGTGGAAAACACAGAAAGCGAAGCTACGTTTGCTGATATGGAGGCAGAAATGGCCGAAGCTTTCATGAAATCATTTGAAAAAGGGGATCTAGTTAGTGGAACAGTAGTACAGGTGACTGACAATGAAGTATTAGTAGATGTAGGTGGTAAATCTGAAGGTACTATTCCCCTACGGGAACTAGCGGTTCAGGATATTGCCTCTGCGCGTGATTTTGTCAAAGTGGGCGATGTAATTGAGGCTGTGGTTCTTCGTTGGGATGACGACGGTACCATTCTGCTGTCAAAAAAGCGGGTAGACATGAGGAAAGCCCTTGATCGTCTGGAAGAGGTTTATGAACAAGGTGAAACCATTACCGGTAAGGTAGTAAAAGCGATTAAGGGTGGCTTGATGGTAGATGTAGGTGTAGTTGCCTTTCTGCCCGCTTCCCATGTTGATGAAGGCTTTGTCCGCGACTTGGAAAAATATGTTGATCAGACCCTGGACTTTAAGATAATCGAATATAATCGGACCAAACGGCGTGGTTCCCAAGTAGTTTTATCTCGCAAAGCATTGGTGGAAGGCGAGCGGAAACAGGCTCGGGATGCTTTTTGGTCTACTGTTTTTGAGGGTCAGGTACGCAAAGGGAGAGTTAAGCGCTTAACTGATTATGGTGCTTTTATTGATCTCGGCGGCTTTGAGGGTTTGTTGCATATATCAGAAATGGACTATGGTCGGGTTGAAAAGCCATCTGATGTACTTGCTGAAGGCGAAGAAATTGATGTATTTATTTTAGCAGCTGACCCTGAAAAGAATCGAGTTAGTTTATCAAGGAAGCGCGTTTTAAGAGATCCTTGGGAACTAGCAGTAGGAAAATATAACGAAGGTGATGTCGTCAAGGGTAGAGTGGTACGTACTGCTCCCTTCGGTGCCTTTGTTGAGTTAGAGCCAGGTATTGACGGGTTGGTGCATATTTCTCAGATGGCCCGCCAACGCGTAGAAAAGCCTGAGGATGTAGTTAGCATTGGGCAGGAAGTCGAAGTTAAAATTCTGTCCGTGGAACCGGCTAATAAGCGGATTTCACTTTCTATCAAACAGGTAGAAAGTGATGTGGAAAATCAGGACGTGGAAACGTACCTGGAAAACCAACCAGAATAGAGTGATGCTAGGTGCCGTTTTTTGATTTTAGATGTGAAGAATGTCAGTGCCAGTTTGAGGTTAGGGTATCTAATGCAGAAAAGAAATCGGTAAAGTGCCCTAACTGCGGCGGGTCAGTAATAAAACAATTGCTATCCCCATTTTTTGCTCTCGGTACTAGTGGGGGAAGTTCATGTTCCGGTTC
>JBLNAS010000313.1:0-8926 GCA_050259475.1 Methylocystaceae bacterium | reverse complement strand
CTCGACCCCATACCTCGGATGCGGAGGCTGTTTTCCCACCGCAGGTAGAAAAATAGGGGGTATCAATTAACTGATTTTTATATAACATAATCTGGCCGCGGGTGGCCACTACTGCCCGCCTTACCGGGGCAAATCTCGCTTCATACCATGAATTACCAAATTCTCGTCGATATTTTTGGGGATCAATATAAGCCTGACAACAACGAATATCATCGCACATTTGTGCTCCTTGAGGGTGCTTAACTGGTGCATATAGCCGTTTTAAAGTATAAGTTCGCGCGGTAACTGCTTGAGCTTTCAAGGCTTCGCTGCCAAAAGAAGCAGGCATTTCCGCCCCCACTACTCCTACTAAATAGTCTTCTAAAGTTAACGTGATAGTTTTATCGCTTTTACTTAAATACAATTTAACCGTTGGTTCATTAGAATCAGAGGACGGGCTACATCGGCTGCCCGCCCAAACAATTATTAATATAAAACTGATAATTATTATGATTACTTTTGGTCTAATTAACATCCGTTCGCCCCATAACAGGTTATTTCCCCTAAAACCTATGGTGCAACCGGAGCAGTTATGCGTTCTATTTTTGCTCCTAACAATGATAACTTAGTTTGTAAGCTTTCATAACCTCGGTCAATATGTTCGGTACATTCAACTACCGTTGTCCCCTCTGCCCTTAGAGCAGCTAATACTAAGGCAGCACCCGCTCTGAGGTCAGGCGCCATTACCGTCGCTGGGAATAATTTACGGGTGCCATAAATAATAGCGGTTCGTCCTTCGGTTTTTATCTGGGCACCCATTCTCAACACTTCTGGCACCTGCATAAACCGATTCTCAAAGACGGTCTCAGTAATGACACTAGTTCCTTTGGCTACGCTAAGATAAGCCATAAACTGAGGCTGCATATCAGTGGGAAAACCGGGGTAAGGCATGGTTTTAATATTTATTGCTTTGCCCTCTCGGGGTGCAACCACCTCAATTTCCTGCTTGCCCTCTTTAATCTTGACACCACACTCCCGTAACTTTGCGGTAACGGCTTTTAAATGCTCGGGACATACCGGTTTGAGTTTTATTGCTCCTCCAGTAATAGCTCCCGCCAACATAAAGGTTCCCGCCTCTACCCGATCAGGGATTACCTGATAGGTAATAGGGGCCAAATCCTCATCCCCCCGTATTTTTAAAATCGAAGTTCCTTCTCCAGTTATATGGGCACCTGCCTTGCGTAAGAAGCCAGCCAAATCAGCTATTTCAGGTTCTAGAGCTGAGTTCTCAATTATAGTTTCACCTCTAGCTTTGACGGCAGCCATCATTAAGTTTTCGGTAGCCCCTACACTAGGATAATCCAGATAAATGCGACAACCAAGCAGCCCACCTCGGGGAGTGGTAACCCGTAATCTGCCTTCATCCCAGTCCATTCGCGCTCCCATTTGGGCTAGTCCTTTTAAATGTAAATCAATAGGACGATTACCGATAGCGCATCCGCCGGGCATTGGCATTAACACCTCACCTTTTACGGCTAATAAAGCGCCCAATACCAGCATCGAAGCTCGCATCCGTGAAACCATTTCGGGGTCAGGTTCTACTGCATCAATCAAACTACTATTAATAGTCAACAAATTTTTGTGTAACTCAGTATTACAGCCCAGGCTCTCTAAAACTTGCATCAAACAAAATACATCATCTAATTGCGGGGTGTTTTGGATTTTTACTTGGCCTTTAACTAAAATAGCGGCGGCCATTAGGGGCAAAACTGCATTTTTTGCACCACTAATGTGCACACTACCACTTAAAGCTTTACCACCTTCAATCAAAAAGCCCATGGCTATCACCTCATTTTCTTTTTAAAATTAATCTCATTTTTAGCTTGACCAAGAAACCATTTACGATGCTCACCTCTTTAATCCGTTATATGTAATTGTTTTTGTTTTTTCAAAGCATCTCCTAAAAGCCCCTTTTTTTACGTAAAAATGAGCCGTATGAAACGGCTCATCATTTTATTTATACAAAATTTTTATTTACTTCCGATAACTCTAAGTACCCTTCATTTGGTTAAAATTTTTGAAGGGCTTTAGACTTTTTACATTAATGGTGCTACCAAGCGTAGAATTGCTCTAATCATTCGGATATACCACGGGTTTTGGCAATCCGCTAATGTTATCAACCGACTCTGCTCCAGGCAAGTCAAAAAATCAGCTTTCACTTCCAGCAAGGCTTTTGATTTATACATCCAAACTCCACATTCAAACTGGGAGTACATACTGCGATAATCGAGGTTAATCGAACCGACAATACCTACCTCATCATCTGCAATAATGGCTTTACTATGGATAAACCCCGGTAAATATTCATAAATTTTAACTCCATTCACTATCAACTTTTGGTAATAGGAACGGGTTACCGTATGAACAAACCACTTATCACCAATACCCGGAGTAATAATCCTGACATCAACCCCACTTTTCGCGGCTAAGGAAAGCGCACTTATTATTAATTGATCGACGATAAGATAGGGTGAGGTTATATATACATATTGCTGAGCCTGATTTAATATTTTTATATAAGCTAATTCAGAGACATTTTCATCGTCTAATGGAGTATCACCAAACGGCTGCACAAAGCCATCATCATCATATAAATCCGGCAAGTATTTTCGAGGATGGAAGTCCAGATAATCTTCATCTTCTTCGCGGATATAATTCCATATCTGTAAAAACATAACGGTTAAGTTCCATACCGCTTCGCCTTTTATCCTGATAGTAGAGTCCTTCCAATACCCGCTGCGCTGATATTGGTTAATATATTCATCAGCTAAATTAATCCCACCGGTGAACCCGATATAGCCATCAATGACCGTAATCTTTCGGTGATCACGATTATTCATAATCAGGTTAATTGAGGGGCGAAAGGGGTTAAATACCCGGCACTTTATACCTTTCGCTTCTAGGACTTGGCAATACTTTGCAGGTAAAGTGGTAATACAACCCAAATCATCGAACATTACCCTCACATCAAGTCCCGCAGCGGCTTTTTGTTCTAGAATAGCTAAAATAGCATCCCACATGATACCTTTACCGATAATAAAGTACTCCATAAAGATAAAATGTTCCGCTTTTAGTAGCTCCGCCTTTAAATCCTCAAACATTACCTCCCCCGGAGTAAGAAATTTGGTGGTTGTATGCCCATAAAACGGATAAGTTCCATAGGCTAAAAGGTAATGTGCCTGGGCGAAGATGGCCGGATTTAAATCCTTAAGCTGTTTCTCTACTTCTAGATCCTGAACCAGCAGCTTTTTAGCCAGATTATATCCCTGCTTTAACTTATTGCGAGCTCGATTTGGTATATGTTTAATATCAATAAGCAGATAGAGTAATCCACCGAATATGGGAAATGTCATAATTAAAATTACCCAGATTAATTTAAAGGGTTCATCATTTCTCTTGTTCACTATCCAAAATACTACTAATAGGCTTATTACCGTAAAGAACGTATAAATGTAAACCTCGGCATAACTAAGTTTCCAAAGGATAATAATTATTACACCTATCTGGATCGCAATCAATAAACTGACCACAAATAAGCGGCTAAAAATAAATTTGATTAACGCGCGGATATACAAAATTTATTACCCCATCATCCGGTTTATCTATGTGGTTACGATTATACATTTAATATTATCGTTAGTTCAAAGCAGAGTTAAACCCCCAAAGATTAAAAAAACGGAGCCGGATAATTCCGGCTCCGTTTCAATGTTATAAATTAGAATTTGCCTGCTGACTTATCGCCTTCCGCTGCCCTGATCCGAGCAATGGCTCGAGATAAGGCCAAACGGGCTCGGGTGTAATTGATGGTATCTTCACGCGCTTGTAGTCGGCGTTCAGCTCTTTCTTTGGCCGCTTTCGCCCGCAAGATATCTACATCACGCCCATGTTCTGCCGTTTCGGTCAAGACCTTAACCTCGTTGTCTATAACTTCCATAAAGCCTTCCCCGATTGCTACATTGCGGCGTTCACCATCGGCTAGCGTATAACGCATAACCCCGACCGCTATACCACAGACCAGCGGAGCATGGTTTTTCAAAACACCAAGTTCACCCTCGACAGCAGGCACCACCACAAACTGAACCTCCTCAGAAAGGACCAGTTTTTCCGGGGTAACCACTTCTAACAGGAAGGTGTTATCAGCCATGTTACGCCTCCAATTCCTTCGCGCGGGCTAAGACTGTTTCGATATCACCCATCATGAAGAAAGCCTGTTCTGGCAGATCGTCATGCTTACCCTCGAGGATTTCCTTAACTGAGCGAACGGTTTCCTTAACTGGTACAAAGATGCCCGGACGTCCAGTAAACTGTTCCGCTACGTGGAAAGGCTGAGATAGGAACCTCTGCAATTTACGGGCCCGAGCTACGATCATCTTATCTTCATCGGTCAGCTCGTCCATTCCCAAAATGGCGATAATATCTTGCAATTCCTTGTATCTCTGCAGTACTTTCTGCAAACCACGGGCTCCTTGATAGTGATCCTGACCTAAAACATTAGGATCAAGAATACGCGAGGTAGAGTCCAATGGGTCAACAGCTGGATAGATACCAAGCTCAGAAATAGCGCGTGATAAAACGGTAGTCGCATCCAAGTGAGCAAAGGTATTAGCCGGAGCCGGGTCGGTCAAGTCATCAGCCGGCACATAAACTGCTTGGGCTGAGGTGATGGAACCCTTCTTAGTTGACGTTATGCGCTCCTGCAGAGTACCCATGTCAGTAGCCAAGGTTGGTTGATAACCAACGGCTGATGGCATGCGACCGAGTAGTGCCGATACTTCATTACCAGCTTGAGCAAAACGGAATATGTTGTCAATAAAGATCAACACGTCTTTATTCTGTTCATCACGGAAGTATTCGGCAATGGTTAATCCGGTCAAGCCAACCCGGAGGCGGGCTCCTGGTGGTTCATTCATCTGACCATAAACCAGTGCACATTTGGGCAGAACGCCAGATTCTTTCATTTCATTCCAGAGGTCATTTCCTTCACGAGTCCGTTCACCAACACCGGTAAAGACCGAATAACCACCATGTTCGTAAGCGATGTTGCGGATAAGTTCCTGAATAATAACAGTCTTACCAACACCAGCGCCGCCAAACAAGCCTACCTTACCACCCTTAGCATAAGGGCAGATTAAGTCTAATACTTTTACCCCAGTTTCCAGCATGGTGGTAGCTGGTTCCAGATCCACCAGTTTTGGTGCTTGACGATGAATTTCCCAAAAAGTATCCGCTGCCACCGGTCCTTCTTCATCAACCGGCTCACCAAGAACATTGATAATGCGGCCAAGGCAAGCCTCGCCTACCGGTACACTAATACTAGAACCAGTATTAACCGCCTTCATGCCGCGCATGATACCGTCAGTACTATTCAAAGCCACGCAACGAACAACATCATTACCCAAGAGCTGCATGGCTTCGAGGGTAATGTTAAGATTAACCGCACCCTGGAAAGCAGACTCCTGGTCTTCTGATTTAATGGTAATAGCGTATAACAGGTCAGGAAGTTCGCCAGGCTTGAAGCGGATGTCAACAACCGGACCGATGACCTGGACGACTGACCCTACAGTATCTTGGGCCATCTTCTACTTTCCTCCTTTTTTGAGAGCTTCAGAGCCAGCGACAATCTCTAATAATTCAGTAGTAATTGCAGATTGCCGAGCCTTATTCATCTCCAGTTCCATATTAGAAACTAGTTCTGAAGCATTCTCTGTGGCATTACTCATGGCTGTCATCCGAGCACCTTGTTCAGAGGCCTTAGATTCCAGCACGGCATGATAGACTAAGCTCTCGACATAACGTGGTATCAACAGATCAAGCAGTACTTTTTCGGCCGGTTCATATAAATAAGTCGGTATATATTCAGCCATTTGTTTTGCTACCGTCTTATTCTCATCCGGCGGTTCGATAGGTAATACTTTTTCTATTTTTGGTTCCTGCCGCAGGGCATTGATAAACTTAGCATATACCAGGTAAACTTCATCAGCAGCTTCTTCTTCGTACATTTTCATGACGTAGTTGGCCATTTCTTTAGCCTGAGCATAGCTGACATTATCAGGAATATTAACAAACTCACCCTCGACCTTATAACCGCGTTTACGGAAGAAATCTCGAGCCTTTCTTCCTACTGCTACTACCCCAGATTCAACCTCACGGTTTTCTCCATTGATAGCATTAGAAGCGGTTTTGATGATATTAGTGTTATAAGCACCGCAGAGGCCGCGGTCAGATGTTACAACGACATATACCACCTTTTTAATATATTTGTGTTTGTTGAGGTACGGATTATCCGTCTGCCCCGACATTCCGGCTACTCGAGCTAAAATGTCGGCTAATTTATCGGTATAAGGGCGCGAGGTTTCCGCCCGATCCTGAGCCCGACGCAATTTAGCCGCGGCCACCATCTTCATGGCTTTGGTTATCTGCTTCATATTATTTACGCTGCGAATGCGTCTTTTGAATTCACGTACGCCTTTAGCCATGTCCTCTCACCACCCTATACGTTGAACATGGTCTTAAATTCTTGGATCGCCTTTACCAGTTTGGCTTCGGTGTTATCATCCAGCTTCTGCGCCTCAACGATAGCCTTACCTATCTCACTATGGCTGGCATGCAGGAACTTGAGGAATTCACTTTCAAACTGCTTGACCTTGTCGGATGGAATATCATCCATATAGCCATTTACACCGGCATAAATTGAGCAAACCTGATCCTGAACTAGCATCGGTGCATATTGATCCTGCTTCAAAAGTTCGGTCAACTTTTCACCACGATTTAGGCGGGCCAAGGTTGCCTTATCTAGATCAGAACCGAATTGAGCAAAAGCGGCTAGTTCACGGAACTGCGCCAAGTCCAATTTGAGCTGCCCAGCAACCTGCTTCATAGCCTTGATTTGAGCTGAACCACCAACGCGGCTTACAGAAATACCTACATTCAAAGCTGGACGAATACCAGCATAGAATAAGTCAGTTTCCAGGAAGATCTGACCATCGGTAATGGATATAACATTAGTTGGTATATACGCCGATACGTCACCCGCCTGCGTCTCAATAATCGGCAAAGCCGTGATCGAGCCAGCACCGAGTTCGTCATTCAATTTGCAAGCCCGTTCCAAGAGACGGGAGTGCAGATAGAAGACATCGCCCGGATAAGCTTCACGTCCGGGTGGACGCCGCAATAGGAGTGACATTTCACGGTAAGCAACTGCATGCTTAGACAAATCATCATAGATGATAAGTACATCTGCATGATCAGTTTCCATGAATTCTTCGCCCATCGCCACACCAGCATAGGGAGCCAGATAAAGAAGTGGTGCTGGATCGGAAGCGGTGGCGGCTACGATAATAGTATACTCGAGAGCACCATGCTCTTCGAGTTTTGATATTACGTTAGCAACTGTAGACTGTTTCTGCCCAATTGCCACATAGATACAGATCATATCTTGACCCTTCTGGTTGATGATAGTATCAACACAGATAGCGGTCTTACCGGTTTGGCGGTCACCAATGATCAATTCACGCTGGCCACGACCGATAGGTATCATGGCATCGATAGCCTTAATACCAGTCTGCACCGGTTGATGTACAGATTTCCGGTAAACCACACCCGGAGCAATCCGTTCAATCGGTCTAAATTTGTCAGTGTTGACGGGGCCTTTGCCATCAATGGGTTGTCCCAAGGCATTAACCACGCGTCCCAACATAGCCTTACCTACCGGTACCTGCATTAAGGCTCCGGTTCCCTTGACCATGTCGCCTTCCTTAATATGGTCGTAACGACCTAGGAGCACGGCGCCGACATTGTCTTCCTCGAGGTTAAGCACCATTCCCATGGTATCCCCAGGGAATTCAAGCAGCTCCCCAGCCATGGCATTTTGCAAGCCATAGACACGAGCAATACCGTCACCGACATAGATAACTGTACCTACATTACTAACCTCAACATCGGTATGGTATTGTTGTATTTGCTGTTTAAGGATGGCGCTTATCTCTTCGGGCTTGATACTCATCTTATTCGCTCACCCCTATCGTTGTACTAATCTTGGCCTTCGACATATCACTTTTCAGCATGGCTAGTTTCTTGGCCACACTGGCGTCAATTACCCGATCCCCTACCCTGATTTTTATTCCACCTAAGAGACTGGGGTCAATCTTGACCTGCAGTCGTATGTTTTTACCGGTTGAAGCGGATAGCTTCGTGGTAATTTCATTAATTTCCGCATCACTAAGCGGCATAGCCGTGGTAAGTTCGGCCTTGATTATGTTTCTCGCCTCGTCAGCTAGAGTGGTATACTCCTCACTGATGGCAACCAGATAGCGCTCGCGTCTCTTGTCGATGACCAGCTTGATAAAATCAAGAATGCTGGAGGAAAGCCTGTCCGCAAACAACTGCTCTGCCGTTTCCCTTTTGGCGCGAGCAGGTATCAATGGATGATACAAATACTCCGCTAAATCTGATGATGCTTCCAACAAGGAAGCAACTTCTATAAGCTCGGTTTCAAAGCTGTCTACCGACTGCACTTCCTGGGCAATAGAAAAAATTGCTTCAGCGTAGCGCCTGGCTACCGACTTGTTTAACATAGCCGGTCTCCTGCTTCATCCACAAATTGCTTAACCATTTTACGATGGTCATCTTCAGTAATAGCGCGACCCAGAACCTTTTCTGCTGCCATAATAGCCAGCAGGGCAGCGGTATCCTTTATCTCTACCAGAGCTTTCTCCTTCTCGGAGTTAATTTCAGCTAGTGCCTTAACCTTTTCATATTGTGCATCTTGCTGAGCTCTAACTAGAATGTCATTACGGGTATCCTCGGCCAGCTTGGTAGCCCTGGCATTTATCTCTGCAGCTTCCTTGCGTGCCTCAATCAGGTTCACCTGTGCTTCCTTATGCATACG
>JBLNAS010000312.1:0-8024 GCA_050259475.1 Methylocystaceae bacterium | reverse complement strand
CCGGTTATCTTTATTAACGACAATGAAGTGTTTAAATTTACTAAAGCCTGTCTGGTGATTGATATAAGCTGTGCTTTGGGCATGGGATTTAGCTTCGCGCAGCCAACAGATTTTGCTGATCCCATTATTAAAATTGGTAATATAAATTATTATGCGGTAGATAATGCGCCTACGTTGCTGTGGGACAGTGCTTCATGGGAAATATCCAATGGTATTTTGCCTTACTTGCCATCTATCGTTGAGCAATCAGATAATAAGGTTTTGCATGATGCGACTGATATAAAAGACGGTAAGATAGTCAATCGAGATATCTTATCTTTTCAAAATCGATCACTGGTGTATCCTTATAAATACCTTTAAAGAAATTCCCCTTATAAGAAGCATGGTATACTGGTTATTCCATACTAATTAATTTTAATCACAGGTTTTGTCAGCCATCGATCATAAATGGTTTGCAAAGTAATGTGAATTTTAGTTTTTATAAGTGGACAAAATATGTTTGGAGGTGATTTTATGAACAAAGGTACAGTAAAATGGTTTAATGACGACAAGGGCTTTGGATTTATTTCGAACGACAGTGGTGGAGATGATGTATTCGTTCATTCTTCTGCTATTGTTTCACAGGCAAATAAGTCTCTGACTGAGGGACAAAAGGTTTCTTTTGACACCGAAACAGATCCTAAAAATGGTAAGCTTAAAGCGTCAAATGTTTCCGTCGTACAGTAAGTTTAATCTAAGGAACATAGGAACCGCCTCAATTTGAGGCGGTTTCCTTTTTTTTATCTTGGTGAAAGCTGGAGGGACGAATTGGTAGGCTGTAAGGGGCTAGTGAAGCGCAGCAACCGGTAGCGGTCTACACTGATGATAGTTATCTCAAACCTGCCAATGAAATTCTATTGAAAAATAAGGAGTTGGTCGTCGTTGGTTTTGATGTGCTTCAGGTTCCTAGATATAAAATGACATTTTGCATCAAGGACAAAGTAAGTGATTAGTAGGTGGTTGGAGCAGTGTTATTACCACCTCATACCAGAGGACTAAAAAAGCCGGGGTAACCCCGGCCCATGAATTATTGATCATCTTTTTGTTTGGTATCCTGGTCATCTTTGGGACCAAAGAAATAAAGTAGGACAACTATTCCGATTACTGCTCCAACAACATATACGAGTAACATACAATCCCTCCTCTTTTTTATTTGCAACTGACCGATCCTAGGCTGGGGTCGATTCAGGCTGAGCAACTTACTTGTATACCTAAAATAGTTGTATTCAATTCTAGGTAAACAAAAAGGGCAGACAACCAAATAATGGTCACCCACCCCAGTGAAACCGATCCTCTGATTCGGGCAGCCATATCCAAAAGGACTTAGGCTGCGTGAACCTTGCTTGCTCGGCTTTCGCTGAACTTGCTTTGACACGTAAACAGTTTATTTAATTTTGGGTAAACAAAAAGGGCAGACAACCAAATTATGGTCACCCACCCCAGTGAAACCAATCCTCTGATTCGGGCAGCCATATCGAAGAGGACTTAGGCTGCGTGAACCTTGCTTATTCGGCTTTCGCCAAATTTGCTTTGACACGTAAACAGTTGTATTTAGTTTTGGGTAAACAAAAAGGGCAGATAACCAAATAATGGTCACCCACCCCAGTGAAACCAATCCTCTGACTCGGGCAGCCATATCCAAGAGGACTTAGGCGGCGCGAACCTTGCTCCTTCGATTTTCACCGAACTTGCTTTGACACGAAATAGGATTATTAAGTTAGTATGTATATTTAGCATAGCATTTCTGGCCGAATAATGTGTTGAAGTCTCTTCATCCTTTTCATTTTAATGTGTAATAGTTGGCAACACCAAGCCCTTCAATACGCTGAAGGCAATAGCATGTACCTTAATGAAGAATTTTATGATTATTTTTTTAGTAATAAGGCTATTATAAAATTCAATAGACTAAAAGTATATGATTTATGGAGTAATAATTATCTGTCAACAGAGATGCTAGTTCTAGTTCGATAAATCTTACTTTTGGGTACTTCAGCTAAAGGGCTGATTAGCGATTGTGATAGCAAGAGAGTATACTTAAACTAATGAACGAATGGAGGTAGTTGCTATGGGAGATAAAAGTCCTAAGGATAAGGAAAAGAAGAAGAAGAAAGCTGAGAAAAAACCTATTGCGCCAATATCTCCTTCAATAGAGCCGGCGAAGAAGCCCAAATAGGTATATCGTTGAGAAATTGTGCTAAAGAACGTTAGTAGACATTGTTACCTGAAATAATTACTTTAAAAAGACCAGCCAAAAAGCTGGTCTCAGATTGTAGTCTTAAACCGTTTTCAGCCCCAATAGCTGGAAACGGTTTTTTTATAACCGAGTCCCGAAGGAGTCTTTTTCTGTTAGCCGAATTGATGTGGGATAAAAAATACTGGATGGTAGGTTTAGATCTGAATTGTTTCTGGTGGTTGGGGAAACGATCCGTAGGCTGCAACTGAGGAATATCTTAGGTAGATCGCTAAGGTATAATAATAGTTATTTGAAGGAGGGATTATCTTGGCAAGTGATGTCTGTCCGGTGTACCTGTCTTCGATGTTAAACAATCGGATTCGGAAGCTGATTCACGATCCGAAGAAGATATTGAGTGAATACGTGCATAAGGGTGACACAGTAGCGGATATTGGCTGTGGACCGGGATTCTTTTCTATCGCTTTGGCTGATATGGTAGGCGAACAGGGACACGTTATAGCAGTTGACTTACAAAAAGGAATGCTCGATAAAGTAAGATTAGAGTCAGAACGGTTGAACATTCAATCGCGTATAACCCCGCATCAATGTCGGGAGGATAGATTGGATATTAAGGAAAAGGTCGATTTTGTGCTGGCGTTTTGGATGGTTCACGAGGTTCCTAATGCCAGAAATATGTTTGATGAGATTGTTTCGATTCTTAAGCCTGGCGGACGGTTTATGTTGGTGGAACCCAAGCTTCATACCTTTGCTTCTGCATTTCAAAGTGAAATTGACCAAGCCTGTAGTGCCGGTTTACATCCCGATAAAAAGCTGGATATTAATATCAGCCGGGGAATGCTTTTCTCGCTACCATAGAGATTATTTTATTTGCTGGTCCTTAGGGCCTGAGGTACCAGAGGAAGGGCCTGTTTGCTCCTGGGTCAGGTCGTTCAATGAATATTCTTCGGGTTCGGTTTTTAATAGCCATTAAGATGGTAACATTTAGGCTTACCCCCTGGTCATTAATGGCTTTCGCTTTTCTTTTTTTGCACACTATATTCTAGTGATAGCATTTGTTCACAATGATTAAGATAGAAATAGCCCTTCTCCGTTTGGCTTTGCTGTTTTGGAGAAGGGCTTTCTTTATATTAAGAGCTTGAAGATAGAGTATTTACCATACGAAGGAGTTACTAATAAAAATCGAGCAAAATATGGTAAGTGAACTAATTGCCAATGGCTATAAAACTAGACCCAATTTACGCTGGCTAGGGGGCGCTTGATACCGCGCTTGTAGCTATAACGCGGGTAGCCTAACATCATACCGCATACTACTTCGTGATCTTTCGGAATGTTGAGCATATCCCGCAGTTCGGGGGATTGAGTGACCGCTGGAGGTACCAGCCCACTTACCGTAACCCCAAGCCCTAGCGCGTGGGCGGTCAGGAAGGCATAGGTGAGGGCGATACAAGCATCGACGGTATGACATTCTGCTTGGCGTTCGGCATGAAATAGCATCAATGTGGGTGCCCCCCAGGTTATTTCATCACCATTAGCCTTTTTCATTTCTGGCAAGCGTTTAGATAATAAGGGAATTACATGGTTCTTAATGGTTGAGAACTCTTCACGGGTAGTTTGACGCTTAATCATAAAGCGGATTAGGGGGTTTTTCATCCAGCCCTCCATGTCCTCATAGAGCTTAGTAATTATGGGTAACATCTTGACGACAGTTGACCGGTCTTGAACAACGGTTACGTGGGTTTTATGTGGGGGAAAGCCCATCGGAGCCTGGGCTACCGCAGTTATTATTTGCTCCAGCAACTCACGGGGGACCGGTTCATCTTTGAAATGCCTTATTGAACGACGGGTGCTCATGAGGTCAAATAAAGCCGAATAGCCGGGAGTGTTTTTGGGTAAATCGAATAGATCTTCATTAGTAAGACCGGAAATAGTTATCGAGTCCGTGGGACAGGCAGCCATGCATTGTCCACAGAGGATGCAGGTTTCTGCTCTTTTAGAATTTCGGGAAGGGAATTCACCTGGCAAATAGTCGATAGCTTTGGTTCCACAGATGGTAGCACACATCCCACACTTGGAACAAGTCTCGTGGTCAACACTCATGTCAATAAACATCAGTATCCCTCCTTAATTAGATTTCGGTATTCGCAAAGAATCAATAAAGACCGCTTCAAATCCCTTGATTGTCTCCTCAAAGGTGAAATTCTCATTTACCGCTAAATACCACAGAACCCCATCCAGGGCTGATTCGTAAGCCAAGGCCTGAGCCTTGGTGTTATGTGGTCGTAAATCCCCTTCGCTAATAGCCCGTGCAAAAAGCCCTTCAAAAAAAGCAGTGTACTCTTCCGTGTATGCTCGGTACATGACCGAGAGTTCCGGTGAGGCCATAACTTTGGTCATGGAAAGAAAAAAGAAGATAACATTCTGGGGTCGTTCCAGGTGGTAGCGAAGATAATGATTTATATAATGGCGTAAGCCGTCGGTCGCCCTGGCAAAGGCTGCGCACTCGGCCATGATATCGCCAACCGGCTCGAAGAGAATTTGGTTAGCGGCGAGAAGAATTTCGTCCTTGCTACTGAAGTGATGATATAGTCCGCCTTTGGTAAGATTAGCTCGGCGGGCGATGGCTTCCATGGATGTTTTTTCGTAGCCATTCTCGAGGAATTCGCTTATGGCAGAGTCCAGTATGTCCGAAACTCGTTTATCTTTAGGTTCCTTGTGGGTCATAAAGCTCACTCCTAACATTCCTACCGTCGGTATGTATAATATAAGAATTAGTAAATTTATTGTCAAGTATAGGTAGTATTTATAGCCGTGATGATAAGATTTGAGGCTTCCAGTTAATTTAGCATGATAAAAAGAAGTTTTACATAACCCAAGATGGCCTGGGTTTTCTTTGGTTTCCTTGACTTGGCCGTCGGTAATAACCTAGAACATTTAGTTTTTACTACAGGCTCATCCAAGCAATAAACTAACCCAATATTTACTGGCCTCTAGTTTTATTCAATCCTGACGGTTTTGCTTTATACTAAATATGATACAGAAAGTGGAATTAAGGTGCTGGGAGACATTCTAATGGTGAAATACGAACAAAATGAACGGTCCCTCCTTCCTTAAGGAAGAAGAAAACGGGAGCAATAAAATTTAGTGCATTGTTTGGAGGATATTATATGAAACGTTTTACCGAAGCGATTGTAAGCATCATCCGTGGGCTTTCAAGGGCGGTTTCTCGCTTCCCACTGACCGTCATATGTCTTAGCTGTACTGCGATATTACTCTGTTACATGATTTCTTTACACAAAACGCCCGAACTGATGATTCAAAAGCTGATGTTTACTTTTCTCTTAGGTGCTTTTCTTGGAATTGCCGCCCAGTTTAGCTGCGAGAGATTTGACCGTTGGTCTAAGATGCGCCTAGTAGTATACGGAGTGTCTGCTGTGCTCACGGTGGGTTATTATCTGATTTTATTACCGAGTCCCAGTATCAGTTTTGAGGTGGAGATACGTACTTTTGTAGCTATCTTTGCCATGTTCTGTGCCTTTTTATGGGTACCTTCATTCCGAGGGCAAGCCAACTTCAATGTCATAGCGCTTACCCATTTCAAATCGATATTTACCTCAGTCTTGTACTCGGGGGTACTCGCTGCTGGTATGGCGGCAATTATTGCAGCGGTTGATACCCTGCTTTTCAAAGTCAATTCTGATACCTATGGGTATATGATGACTATAGTCTGGGTAATTTTTGCCCCGATTTACTATTTGTCGCTACTACCTCGCTTTAATTCTGCAGATGAGAGTGATCGGGGAGATGTCCAGCGTTCGGGTGAATATCCGAAGTTCCTGGAAATTCTGGTCTCCTACATCGCGATACCACTTTTGACGGCTTATACTTTGGTGCTAACTGCCTATTTTATTAAAATTCTAGTGACCTTTAAATGGCCTTCTGGACAGTTAGGGGTTATGGTGCTAGCCTATGCAGCAGCTGGGCTTACCATATATGTCCTGGCCAGCCAGCTAGAAAACCGCTTTGCAAATTGGTACCGTATGATTTTCCCCAAGGTGCTTATTCCTGTCGTCATTATGCAGCTGGTCTCGGTAGCTATACGATTAAATGCCTATGGGGTTACGGAGTCGCGCTATTATGTTACTCTCTTTGGGATCTTCTCGCTGGTTTGCGGTATTACACTCAGTTTCAAGCCGGTAGCCAGAAACGGTATTATTGCCGTGTTGGCAGCTGGGTTTGCCATTTTATCGGTGATGCCGCCGGTTGATGCTTTCACCGTATCTCGAGTCAGCCAGATAACTAGGTTAGAGGGTATGCTTAGTGCCGAAGGTATATTGGTAAATGGAAAGATTAGCCCCAAGGCAGATGTGTCCACGAAGTTAAGAACTGAGACCACCAATATTGTTTCTTACCTGGAGAATCGTAACTATATTAAATATATAAAATGGCTGCCGGCTAATTTTAATTCTCGTGATATACAGAGCGCGCTGGGCTTCGAACCGGCCTATGCCGGTAGTGTTAATAACTTCTATGCTAACCTCGACATGCAAAAGCCATTTGATATCAGCGGTTATGATATCTGCGTTAATACCTTCTTGAACCGAAGCATGGGGAACACCAATCAGCCATCATATGACTTCGAGGTACGTGGAGTGAAATACCAATTGGCATTTGACCGCATATCCGAGCAAGAGGTACGGGTATTAGTTAAGAACAGTGCTGGGACTGAGCTAGTGGGAACCGGCCTTTACGACTTCACGAAAAAGCTCAGCGAAAATGGCAATATGGGTAAGGAAGGGCTTTTACCCGAAAAGATGACTTTTAGTGTTGAAAATAACGGCTATAAGCTGCGGATAATGCTGCAAAATGTTAATATCACTTATGGTTCTGAATCGGGTGTTGATTATGGCCTATTTATTATGTTTGGTGCACCAGCATCAGCGAACCCCTAATATTACAGCTAGCAGTAAATTAACAATTAGGATGGGTGACAAACGCGGTCACCCATCTTTTTTGGCTATTTTGAGGTTACTCGGATATCGATACTATAATAGTGATCGTCGATCAAAATCGATTTTCGGCAAATAATTAGTTTTTGAGGTGATAGCTGTGGACAAGACTGTATTGCTGGTAGAAGACGATAAGCGGCTGCGTAATCTAGTGGTGGATTACTTTACCGCAGAGGGATATACCGTTCTAGAAGCGGAAAATGGGGAACAGGCTTTGGAGATAATCAAAAACCGCCACCTTGATCTGCTCATTCTAGATATCATGTTGCCGAGGGTGGATGGATGGACTGTCTGCCGGACCACTCGCTCCTTATCTAACTTGCCAATTATTATTCTTACGGCACGGGCGCATGAGGAGGATCGCCTACTTGGTTTTGAGCTGGGGGCGGATGACTATGTTACCAAGCCTTTCAGTCCCCGAGAACTGGTCGCCCGAGCCAAGGCACTAATTAAGCGCAGCGGTGAATCAACCGAGGGTGTACGCGATCTATGGCAGGTGGGACCAATCCGGGTAGATCGATTTTCCCATGAAGTGTACATAGAGGAAACTTTGGTCTATTTTTCACCTAAAGAGTATGAATTATTGCTTTACCTCATGGCTAATATGGAGATTGTTTTGTCGCGAGAACAACTATTACAAGGGGTATGGGGCTATACCCACTATGGCAATCTGCGAACGGTGGATACCCATATGAACCGGTTGCGCGAAAAGCTCGGTCCTTATGCTGACCTAATTCAAACAGTTCGTGGTTTCGGGTATAAGTTCGTCTTAATTACTCCATAAG
>JBLNAS010000311.1:0-4183 GCA_050259475.1 Methylocystaceae bacterium | reverse complement strand
GCAGAGAAGGAATACGCTGAAGACATGTTTATGATTAATAACCCGCTATGCAAGGCTTATGCATCGGACATGGCATGGAATCTTACCCAGGAAGCAATCCAGGTTCACGGCGGTTATGGCTTCATGGAAGAGTATGCGCCGGCTTCGCTGGCCCGGGATTGCAAGATCTATTCGTTATGGGAAGGCACTAATTTCATCCAGGCCCAAGACTTTACAGGCCGCAAATTTACCATGAATGGAGGAGAACCATTCAAGAAATGGGTTGCAGAAATCACTGAATTTGTTGCCAATAAAAAGACTGCAGAATTTGATGCCCAATTCGCCATGATGGAAAAAGCACTCGCTGCCTTCAATTCAATTATTGCTATGAATGCTGACTGGACCGCTAATAATCCGCAAATGAAACAGCTCTTCGCAACCCGGACGCTGCATGCGGCTTCAAGACTCTACTGCAGCAAACTGTTGCTCGACCAAGGCCTTATAGCTGCCAATAAGCTCGTGGAACTAGGGAATGACCACTTTGATGCGAATTTCTACAAGGGCAAAATCGCCAGTGCTAAATTCTATGTTATGAACGTTGCTCCTGAAATCTTTGGGTATGAACAAGCCATGAAAGCTGGCGATGCCACCGCGATTGAAATCGCTGAAGAGGTATTATCGTAGAAAAAGGTACTCCAGGTTTCTCCTTTGGCAAGAAGAAAAGATAGTTAGGCCCGGCCAAAACCGGCCGGGCCATTTTCATCATCGATAGATAGTAAGTTAGTTTAGCTGTCCGCTAATTGATCGGCACATGAGTATTTATGAGCCTTGCGTAAGAGGGTGGACTGACTGATACCCAGAGCCTGAGCCGCATCACGAGTGCTGGTATAATTTTTGATTACCCGTTCAATCAGCACTTTTTCTACTTTTTCGTTAGCCGCTTTTAAGGAGATACTATCCTCCAGAGTAATATAATTGTTAACACTAGGGACCGGAGGGCTGAGCTGCAGCAGTTCACTCAGGCTGATAATATCAGAATCGGAGACGATTACCAGCCGTTCAATCAGATTCTGCAGCTCGCGCACATTACCAGGCCAAGGATAGTTGCACATCCAATCAGCCATCGCGGTATCAAAATGCTTGTTAACCCCGTACTTTTCGTTATACTTATTCAGAAACATTTCGGCCATGGCTAAGATATCTTCCTGGCGTTCACATAGCGGGGGGATATGAATGGGAACGACGCAGAGACGATAATATAGATCCTCCCGAAAACGACCGATCTTCATTAGTTCAAAAACATCGCTGTTAGTAGCGGAAATAACTCGGGCGCGCATTTTAATTGATTGGGTGCCCCCTACCCGGCGAAAGTCTTCTTCTTGTAAAACCTGCAGCAGCTTGGCTTGCAGCGAGCTAGACAGTTCGGCAATCTCATCGAGGAAAACAATTCCGCTGCCAGCGAGCTCTAATAGGCCGGGCTTTCCTTGGCGCTTGGCACCGGTAAAAGCCCCATCTTCATAACCAAAGACTTCAGATTCAAACAGGTTTTCTGGAATTGCGGCACAGTTAATGTGAATAAATGGATTGTGGGAGCGATTACCCAGAGCATGAATTTTGCGGGCGATAATAGTCTTGCCCACCCCTGATTGGCCAGTCAAAAAGACCGGACTATCCACCTTAGCTACTTTTTTGGCTATGGCATAGATCTTCTGCATACTGGGGCTATTGTAACTGAAGATATTGGGATCTTCCTTTTGATAAAGCTGATCTTGGTAAAGGCGACGTAGGGCATTTTCCTTTTCCAAATCATGGCGTACCCGCTCAAACTCAGTAATGTCACGTGAGGTATAAACAATATATTTGATATCATTTTGGTCGTTTAAGATAGGATTAGCCGTGCATAGAAGACGGCGTCTTTTGCGAGTAATCATTTCAAAATTGACAATGTGTTTGCTTAACAAGAATTCTTTAAGTTCCGGCAAAGGAACGGGCTTTAGATCGATATAGTAGCCTTCATCCACCAATTGAGGAATAGTCTTACCTACTACCTCGTCGGGAACCGCAAATTCTAATAGCTTATGGTGTTGATTAATCATGATGACCTGGCTATTTTCATCAGTAACCAAAATGCCATCACTGACAAAATCCAGGATGGTACGCAGTTCCTCAATTCGCTGTTCCGGCAAGAGCCGGTTTTTTGATGGCGACAAGAATACCCCACCTTCCCCATAGACCTGGTGCTAGTAAACCCCAAAGAAAAACCAAATTATATATTATCTTCTATCTCTCCCCATTATAACTGAAATTTCGATACTTTGGGTCAGCGTGAACGATAAATGGTGCCTTATTAGTCTGAATAAAGTTATTAGATTTGGTTCGTGAGCAGATGAAGAAGGGTATAGATAAATGTTTTTGGTTTAAGCTATAAAAAAGTTTGCAGCTAGTAGCGGGCTGTTTTATAATACAACTAATCAACTTTATCTTAAACTAAACGTGTTGAAGGGGAAAAGTACTCGACCCGGGTTTTCAGAGAGCCGGTGGCAGGTGGGAACCGGTAACCATGCGGCGGGGAATTCCACCCTGGAGCGGTCTGTGCGAGCAGAAACGGTGGTGCCGTTATAACCGATATTAAGAGGAATCCGATTTTCGTGAATTGGGTTCAAGTAGGGTGGCAACGCGGGAATAAGCTTCTCGTCCCTTAGTCAGGGATGAGGGGCTTTTTTATTTTCTTGGCTAAATTTAACTGCTAAACGAGAGCAGGGAGGAGAACATAGTGTTTACTGAACAACAGTATTTAATGCTACCGGGACCGACTCCGGTACCACCAAGGATTTTAAGGGCACTATCCCAGCCGATGATTAACCATCGCGGACCTGAGTTCAAGGTTTTGATGGAAAGGGTATTGTCTGGGGTCAAGCAGGTTTACCAGACCCAAAACCAGGTGGTGATCTTCCCTTCTTCAGGTACCGGAGTGCTAGAAGCCACCATAGCTAACTTTGTTTCCCGAGGGGATCAGGTTTTAGCCATCTCTATCGGAGTGTTTGGTGACCGTTTTGCTACGATTGCCGAGCGCTTTGGTGCGCAAGTAGATAAGCTTAGTTTCCCGATGGGGCAAGCTGCCGACCCGAAAATGGTGGCAGAGAAACTGCAAAATGATAGCCGGCATCTGATAAAAGCGGTATTGGTTACTCATAATGAAACTTCTACCGGAGTAAAGAATGATATTAAGGCCATCCGCGACGCCATGGGATCTCATCCCGCTTTGCTGATCGTGGATACGGTATCGGGTTTAGGGGCAATGGAATTTAGGAATGATGAATGGGGCGTTGACGTCGCTGCCAGTGGCTCACAAAAGGCGTTTATGCTGCCACCTGGGCTGGGCTTCATGAGTATCAGTCCCCGGGCTCTGGAGATCACGGAGCAATGCGATAATTCTCGCTATTATTGGGATGTTAGAACCAGTCTAGAATATCAGGCCAAGGGTCAGACCGCGGTAACTCCTCCGCTATCAATTTATTATGGTTTGGCCGAAGCCCTAGATATGCTGGAGGCCGAAGGTATTGATCAGGTAGCCAATCGACATAGTAATTACCGTGATATGGTTCGTGCTGGAGTTAAGTCTTTAGGGCTGGAGTTACTGGCTGATGATACGGTAGCTTCTTCGGCGCTCACCGCGGTGGTAGCACCAAGGGGACTAGGCAGCAATAAAATTCGCCAGGTAATGCTGGATAAATACAATGTGGTTTTAGGTGGCGGGCAACAGCACTTAGATAATGTTATTTTTCGGATTGGTCACTTAGGAGGAGTAAGATACCTGGATCTGATTGCGGTAATAGCAGCCTTGGAAATGGGCCTTTATGAACTAGGCCTGCCAGTTAAACTGGGTAGTGCGGTAGCGGCTGCCCAACAGATTATGTTGAAAATGTAGCCTACTTAGCCGTTTACCAATTAGCTTATTTAAACAGATCAGTAGTGGGTAATTGGATTAATGTTTGGCACAGCCAGTAGATACACCAGAAGTAATCAAGCCGAGAGCGAAAAGCGTTATGAGGTAAGACCGTAGAGTTTAGGGAGAAACCGGAACCTAAAGTTGAGGGATATTATTGTGAAACCGGGGAGGAGTATTTATGACCTATCGTATTTTAGTCAGTGAGAGGGTTGCTGAGGCGGGTATTGATATCCTGCGTCAGGGAGCGGAGGTGGA
>JBLNAS010000310.1:0-2774 GCA_050259475.1 Methylocystaceae bacterium | reverse complement strand
GGTTAAAGGCGGCTAAGACAATATTGATTTGATATAGGGTTTTGAGCAATTCAATGGCAATTTGTCCATTACCACTAGCTGAAATCGGCAGTAGATATTTAATAGCTAAAAGCGCCACCGCCGCTAGCAAGATGTTCATTAATGGACCAGCAACTGAAACCACCATCATACCTGCCCGGGGCGACATTTCTTTGAAGCGATAGGGATTAACCTGCACTGGCTTCGCCCAACCAAAATGCGGTGGAAACAACATGATCAGGAAACCGATCGGATCAAGATGAGGTAAGGGATTGATCGTTAATCTCCCCTGTTCGCGAGCGGTTCCGTCCCCTAAGAGATAAGCCGTATAACCGTGGGCACATTCATGAAAAGTGAGGGCAATTATAATTGCCGGTAAAAAAATAAGAAAGCTAAATATATCATTTAGTAAGTAATCCATACTTCCCCTCCGCTAACCATTGTTTAACTATTTTCTCTTCATCATCACGGCTGGTAACTAAACCATCCAACCGGGCTTCACCCAGGGCATCTAGTATCTGCTGAAAAGCCGGGCCTGCCTTTAAGCCCCACTTTTTTAGATCATGGCCAGTTACCCCTGGTCGTAATTCCTGCCGCTTTTCTAGGTAATCAATAACCCGCTGGAAAGAAGCCTCATTATTCAAACTCAGTAGTAGATAGATTAGTAATTCTGGCTCTTGGTTATTCAAAGCTTTGCCCAGATCACTAAAGGCCAAGGACGGGCTAACATTGATAGTATTAGCCATCTCTGCTATCGAGGCTACGGTTCTTAAGCATTGCATTGCATGGCGATCAAACGGATAGCGGTTTATTATGCTTTGCAGATCGGTTTCAGATAAATCTTTGACCATAACCAATAAGTAAACCAACCATGGCCGATATTTTGTGGTGGCACTCCGTTTTTCTAACCATACCAGCAGGTTAGGTATTCGTCTGAGGATCATCCATTTATCTTCTTGGAGATCAATCTCAGGTAGAACATATTCCCAGACCCCAATGCTAATCATGCGACGCAGAGCTGGTACCGGGTCTTTCTCATTAAGCACCAAGATCAATTCATTCATTATCCGTCGGTAAGACAGTTCACCCAAAAGATGTCGGTTAACGGCGTCACAGGCAAAATGTAAGGTTTCCTTTTCCAGTTGAAAACGGTAACGCTGCTCAAACCTTATGCCTCGAATAATCCTCGTCGGATCTTCAATAAAACTCAGATTATAAAGTACCCTAACTAGTCCTTCTTTAATATCCTGCCAACCACCAAAAAAATCAAGCAAGTAACCGAAGCAATCAGGATTAAGACAAACTGCTAATGTATTAATGGTGAAATCCCGTCGGTAGAGATCCTCTCTGATTGAGGAAGCCTCCACTCGGGGCAAAGCGGCTGGAAACTCGTAGTACTCGGTACGCGCCGTTGCTACATCAACTTTATTACCATCAGGAAACATGACTACCGCCGTACGGAAACGTTCATGCTCCCGGCAGCGACCGCCACCCTTTTCGGCTAAGATACGAGCAAATTCAATGCCGTTACCTTCGACCACCAAATCAACATCAAAGTTAGGCACCTTAAGAATCAGATCACGAACAAAACCACCAACTGCATAGACCTTAAAACCCATCTCTTCCGCTGCAACACCCGCTATACGCAAGCTATGCACTATATCACCTGGCAAGCGGGATATTAATAGCTCGGAAATATCACGTTCATGACCAGCTAACCACAAGGGTGCGTAATCTTCAATATCACTGCTGTCGCCATGAATGGTGCGCAAAATATCGGTACGAGATATAATTCCCACCACTCGTCCGGCTTCCACGATGGGTATTCTCCCGATGTCTTTTTCCACCATCACCCGCTGTACTTCACTAACCGGAGTGGTGGGCGGTAATGACACAATATTGCGCGACATAAAACCTTTAACCGGGGCGTGACCCAGGTTATGTATGCGGGCCTTATCGACATCCCGACGGGAAATTATGCCCACCATTTGCTCTTCTTCTACCACTGGCATGCCGGTATGACCGTAGCGCAGCATCAATCTTCCAGCTTCTTCTATATTCATACTAGAGTTAACACTCTTAACTGGCGACGACATAATATCAGTAGCTATAAGTGCTGGTTTCGCTAATTGCCGGCAGTTATCTAACACAATTTGGCAAACCGTTTCTACCTCTAGTTTACTAACCGCCGAAGCCGCTTTATCATGACCTCGGCCACCAAGGGCATGTAATATATCATTGACCTTAATCCCGGCATTGCGACTGCGAGCTACCACATTGGTCTTACCTTCCATGGCTACAATAGTGAAGGTGGCATCCGCTGGTTCCAGCTCCCCCAGACGGTAGGTGATTATATCTAAACCTTCAATATAGTCCTTTTCTTCGCCCTGGCTGATCATAATGTCCATACCCTGCACCGGGTGATGCTGGCAAGAAGCCAATAGTTTCTGCAATAATTGTGATTGGCCAGGGGTAAGTCCATGATCAATGAAGCGGTCAACCACCGCTAAATTAGCACCCTTTTCTAGTAGATAAGCGACGGCTGCGGCATCACGAAAGGTGGTAGAGGTAAATAATAAGCTACCGGTATCTTCATAAATTCCTAGTGCCATGACAGTTGCTTCAAAAGGAGTAATGCCAATCTCAGCCTGCTTGATCAACTCCACTAATAAGGTGGTAGTCGCCCCCATCGGCTCATCACAAAGATACTCAGCCCTCAGATCATCATCAGCTGACGGGTGATGGTCATAGAGATG
>JBLNAS010000309.1:0-5734 GCA_050259475.1 Methylocystaceae bacterium | reverse complement strand
CAGCTTTGATCATCTTGTCAATGCTGAAAATCAAAGGAACTTCGTTCATAACATAGAACTTAGCACTAGCAATCTTGCCCTTATAGAAGTTAGCATCATAGTGAGCATCACCCAGTTCAGCTAGTTTGCGAGCTGCTAATAAGCCCTGATCCAGCATCAGCATGCCACAGTAAACCATGGACATCGCCTGCAGAATTCGAGTGGCGAAAAGCGGCATCATGGTAATTTTGCCTTCTTTGAGGTAAGTCTGGAAGTTGCCCAGGATACCACCAAAGGCGGCATAGGCTTCACCCAACATTGCAAATTCAGCGGTGAACCCCTCGGTATTTTTGTTGGTTTCGATAAAGGCACCTAGTTCGCCCATCCATTTCATGAAAGGCTTACCTTTGCCCATCATGAACTTGCGGCCAACCAGATCCATAGATTGAATATAAGTAGTACCTTCCCAGATGGAGTAAATTTTTACGTCGCGAGCTAGTTGAGCGACGGGATACTCTTCCATGAAGCCATAACCACCGTAACACTGGATAGCTTCACCGATTAGAGGCCAACCCATCTCGGTCGGATAGGCTTTACACATCGGGTTATTGATCATGAACATGTTCTCGCAGTGTTCTCTCTCTTCGGGATCGGTTGCATCTGCGGACATATCAAAGTACCAATAAGTTTTCATAATTAAAGCACGGCAAGCTTCGGTACAGGCTTTCTGATGGAGAAGCATGCGGCGAATATCTTCGTGCTCGATGATGCGAACGCGAGGGCCTTTAGGGTCAGTAAGTTTGGTGCCTTGAATACGAGTCTTACAATATTCACGGGCATTGTAGTAAGCTTCAGAAGCGCAAGCCAAAGCCAAAAGGCCGGTTCCCAGGCGTGCTTCGTTCATCATTTCAAACATCTGCTTCATGCCTTCAGCTTTACCGGTTTCATCTGGCGGATTACCCACTAGCCAACCGTAGCAGTTATCATTCTCGCCAAAGCTTAAGGTAGCGGTAGCTGAACCCTTGATACCCATTTTGTGTTCGATGCCAGCAGTTAAAACATCATTAGATTCCCCGACACTGCCATCATCATTAATTCTGAACTTGGGAACTACAAATAGCGAGATACCGGCGGTTCCGGCTTTGGCACCTTCAATACGAGCTAGAACCAGATGGATGAGGTTTTCAGTCATCTGATGATCGCCACCCGTGATAAAGCACTTCTGGCCTTTAATTCTGTAGTAACCCGGGGTGTCAGTTGCATAAGCCTTAGTCAGAGCAGCGCCGACTTCGGAACCAGCACCAGGCTCGGTCAAATTCATGGTTCCAGCCCACTCACCAGCAAACATCTTAGGCAGAACCTTGGCCTTTAATTCTTCATTACCGTTATGTTGGATAACTTCGGCTGCTGCACCGGAAAGTCCCCAATATGGTGTCATACAAGGGTTAGCACCGGTCAACATTTCAGAAAGGACACTCAAGAATACGCGGGGTAAACGTCCCTCGGCTTCACGGTCATTTCCTTGTGGTCCGAGTTCGGCTTCTACCACGGTTTTGTAAGAGTCCATGATCCCCTGGGGTAAAACTACTTGGCCATCGATAAAACGAGCCCCGATGTTGTCTCCTTCTTCATTAGCTGGAGCCAGGACATCGCGAGCAATCTTTTGGGTGACATCAATAAAGGTATCAATGTCTTCCTTGGTCCAATAATCGCTATAGGTCGGCATGCTTAGCAGCTTGTCCATATCCAGCCACTCTTTAACCACAAACTTAGTTTCTCGAACATCCCATAGGTAATTAGTCGCCGCCATTAAACTTCCCCTCCTCAAATTTATAGATCTTACTCCCCCGAATATTGGCGTAAAATTCCACTGATAAAACGAATAAGTCATAGTACGCCAATAATATTACACTTTTATACTATAACTGTTAGTAAAGGAAGTCAATTTATGTAACTAGCTTGTACTAAGTTGTACTAAGTTTTGTTTTCTCTCCCCGGCGAAAAATGATAATCTAATCTACCCATGGGGTAGTGATAAATATTAAAGACGTCGACGTATCTTTTTGGCTCTCTTAGGCCGAAATACTTTTAAGGAGCCAACTGTAGTAGCAGCACTATCAGATTCAGCGTTAGTTGTCTCTCCTTCCCCCGCCTCACTTTGATCATTAGAGGTATCAGTGGTAGTAGCTTGCGAGATAGCCTGTGTTATAGCGACTTGCCCGAGAATACAATAAATTGCTGCTGCAATAGTAGTTACCTGATTCCCTAAGACATTATAACTATCAGCCATCGCTAATTCTGCTTGATCAAGTTTACCTTTCGCCACCATTTCAGCGGCAGTTTGCATTAGGTAAGATCCTACCAGACTCATATAATTAGCCGCCTGATTAAGTATAGCTATCATGATTTCAATATTCATACCGTTCCCTCAATCTCAATGCTGGTATATTCTCCTGGGTAAACCTTAATAACTTTTCTGTTACTATTTTTTTGCCAGCGCTGGCTCCTACCCTGGCGCATTATCCGTATCGAGGTAACCCCGGTTGAGGGTAACGGTTTTAACACCATTGACGTCTTATTGGAATCTACTCTCGTATTAGGATCTGTAACTTGGGTGCTAACAGTCGTCTTAGTGGCGCTTTCGATAGTCACATCAACGGCTTCGGCCGCGATTATCAAGGTATTGATATTAAACAAATATTGGCGAATAAGCCTGAGCAAGGCCGCTGTCGCATAATCAAGATTAGCGGCCACGCGATAATTATACTGCATGTCAACCAGCTCTGGATCAATGCCAGGCAAGGCCTCAATGGCGATGGCAATATAGAACTTGTACTGGCCTAGGAAGGTGTAAAGCGCGGCTAACAACTCAAGATTACCCAACAACAAATCCATTGGTTAGCCTCCTTCCTAACCTAAATTGTAGGTTATCATATTAGCATTTCATAAACGCCAACCAAAACCAATATTATCCCAGCCGCCGGAGTAGCGTAATTACCCAAAAAGGTTGAACCATAACGTTTCCCCAAGAATAATCCCACGGTAATCGCCAATAAACTCGACAAGGTAACCGCCAGAGTAACCCCGGCCAGGCTCAGTCCGGTAATACCTACCCCTACCCCCATAGTTAAACAATTGGCTGCTAAAGCAAAGCCAAGGGCTAATGCTTCTTGCCATGAAATATCGCCAGAGTTGTCAATATCGGCCTTTTCTGGGTTCTGGAAAATTGCTGTCATACCTTCACCGGCTTCATCTTCACACTGAATGGGAAATATCTTATACTTCTCATGATCCCGCAGATACACCCACCCTACCCAAATGCCCATCAGAGCAACAATGCTCCCCCCCAGCAGATTGGCAGTTTGCTCAGGTATAACTTGCGTTAGTAATCGCCCACACCAGCCTGAAACATAGATAGCCAGGCCAGACAACAAAGCCATCACTAGATTTGATGGGAACGGCAGCCTAATCCCCCGCAGACCATAAACCATCCCAATTGCCAAATTATCGAGGTTAGCTGCAATGCCCAGCAGAATAACCGATAGATAATGCATGGCTCTGATCGCCCCCATTTCTATTCGTAATGTCATCATATTGTGAACACTTCTAACCGGTGCATGTCCCTGGTTTTCGGATTATGGTTGGTACGTTCTAGCAGGATTCGCATAAGGCAAGTAATAGCGGAATATATTTAATCAGATATGAGATAGGTGGAGGATATGCCATTGCTTTCACCCAGCCTGGAAGATTACCTAGAAGAAATATATCGTCTCTCTCTAAATCAGCGAGTAGTTAGGGCTAGTGATGTGGCTACCAGGCTGAAGGTTACTATGCCTTCGGTCAATAATGCTTTACGCCGTTTAGGTCAGGATGCCTTCGTCATTTACGTTAAATACCGAGATATTGTTCTTACCGAAAAGGGAGTGCGGTTAGGTCATTACCTGGTGGAGCGCAACCGCATTTTGCAGAAATTCTTTGCTACAATTAACCCGAATAGTGATGCCCCCGCTGAAGCTGAAGCCATGGAACATTATCTAAGTTATTACAGCATTCGGGCGATCGAAGATTTGCTTGATTATTGGCAAACCTATCCCGGTGCCCTGGAGCGTTTTCGCGAACATGCCCGCAATCGTCAGCAAAAAAACTTGGGAGTTTTAGATGGTTATCAAGACTAAGGAGGGTGGCACCAGCCCCCCTCCTTAGTGATTTTCGCTATTCTCAGTTAGCATCTTCCCACTGTAATTGGCGGTTTGCTGTGGGACGTTTCTTCACCTGCTCCCAGAGTAATCCTCCGAGCATCGACACCCCGATTATCAGAAACAGTACCCCAGTTATCTGATTAATAAGGCCAATACCGATGTAACCTGCCAGCCATTGACCGACGGTAACTTCCACCGCCACACAGCTACAGAGTGCCAGTGCCGCAGCTCCAAATACCAGCCAACGCTTACCAGGATGGTTACTGGCCAACATTAAAGTTGCTAATTGGGTTTTATCACCCAATTCACAAAGGACAATTAAAACATACGTACTTAATCCGATAAAAAATGCTGACATGACCTTATACCCCTTATCGTTTTGATTATCTGGGACCAACAATTCCTAGGAGCAGTAGAACCCCCAGTATAATAAATAGAATACTTGATGCTAACTTTACCGTCTCGGGCTTGAGATAACGCCCAACTATATTTGCTCCAATCAGTACCTCGACAAATGAGGTGCAAACCAGAGCAGAGACTGAGCCTAATGCCACCTGCCAGACATATAGAGGGTGGGCACCCGCTAATAATACGGTAGTAACCTGGGTCTTATCGCCCATTTCCGAGACAAAAACCGTGATGAAGGCAGCTAAAAACAATTTCCATACCGGTTTTAGCTTCATTAGGACCTCCGCTATACTTCTTGCACTCTAAGTAAGTTAGTGCCGTCTAACCTAAAATATGAAAATTGTTTCCAATTGGTTCCATATTAAAAGTGGGCACTCCCGATTCAGGAATGCCCACTTTTAAAAACCTTAATTTTAATTATTACCGGATCAAAACTACTATCAATACCAGTGCGCCTAACAAGAAGCGGTACCAGGCAAAGGGCAAGAAATTTTTGGTTTGCAGATATTTAAGTAGAAAACCGATACTAGCCAATCCAGCTAAGGCGGAGACAACTATGGCAATGATAAAGTTGCCGGTAATTAGTTCGGGATGTGATAATAATTCCGGCATTTTAATGACCCCAGCGCCAAAGATAATCGGGGTAGAAAGTAAAAAGGAGAAGCGCGCGGCCTCTTCCCTTTTTAGGCCTAAAAGCAAAGCCGTGGTCATCGTTATCCCGGAGCGTGAAACTCCGGGAATAATAGCTAGTGCTTGCGAAAGACCAATAGTCAGGGCAGTACTTAATTTGATGTTTTCTAAATCTACGCGCTTCTTCCCTCGCTGATCAGCCCAGTAAAGTATGACCCCCATAATGATCAGCATAATCGCGATCAGTACCGGGGATCGAAAAACCGTTTCCGCTTTGCTTTCTAGCATAAAACCGATTAAAACACCAGGAATTGTGGCTAATACGAGATACCAGAACAACCGTCCCTCGGTGGAACGGGTACCTCCGAAGGCACCTTTCAACAACTTTATCCAGTCTTGCCAAAAGAATACCAAGACTGCTACCAAAGTGCCCAAATGTAGTCCGATATCAAAGGTTAAACCTGGGTCAGTCCATTTAAATAACCAAGGGACTAAAATTAGATGTGCCGAACTGGAGA
>JBLNAS010000308.1:0-4173 GCA_050259475.1 Methylocystaceae bacterium | reverse complement strand
ACAGTGTTCATGGATATTTGCATACTATTGGTATCAAAACTTAGCCATAGTGATTGACCGAGAGTGAAATGAGTGCAGCAGTTAAAAGTAGCCCGGTAATAAATTGGCGAGATTAGGGCGGTATTGTAGTCTGAATATTGGGAATTGTTCTTCTATTTCTCGACTTATCTGGTGAATCCTCTTTTAACTGGTAATTTATCCTATAAATAGATATGCCCTAAAGAGCCCAAATCGACCTTAAACTTTTGTCCACTTCCCCACTCGCCTCCAGCCAAATGCAAAAAGCCAGGCAATGCCTGGCTTCCCCATAATTTTATCAACTTTAGTAATTGGTTACTTGCTCCGAATTTAGGCTCTGGGCGGCGACTACCCGATTGCGCCCCTCAGCTTTGGCTTGATATAGGGCTTGGTCCGCTAGCTTATAAAAGCTAGTAAAAGCTCCCCCTAAAGCAGCCACCCCTACACTCGCCGTAACCTGGATTACGTTACTATCAATCCTTATTCTTAAGTCTTGAATCGCTTCTCGAATACGCTCAGCCACTACTGTCCCACCATATTCAGAAGTTTCCGGTAGTAATACCGCAAATTCCTCCCCACCGAAACGAGCCGGAATGTCTATCATTCGCAGCACAGATTTTATCGTTGTTGCTACTGCTTGCAGAACTAGGTCACCGGTTGGATGGCCGTAACTATCATTAATCAACTTAAAATCGTCCATATCAATTATTATCCCGCAGGCTTCATTCGCGTTACGGCTATTCCGTGCTATCTCCCGTTCTGCATAATCAATAAATTCCCGCCGGTTAAATAAACCAGTAAGGAAATCATGTTTTGCACTATAATCCAAAAGTCTATTCTTATCTTCCAGCTCCTGATTCTGCTGTTCAATATACCTCTGCTGCTCTAAGGTCACGATCGTGCTTCGCCAGCGAATAATTGACATGGTTAACGCGATGGTAACCACAAAAAAGCTGTTAACTATCAGCGACAATATGGTTTGCGGGTCTTTTTGGTGTAAGGTAAGGCTGATATTAAGCAATATTAAAACTGTCACATATTGGATTACACTATTCCGGGGTCGCATAATTACGGTTGCTGCAATACCCATACAGGCAATCAGAAATGGAATGATAGCTGTTGCCGGCATTACTAATTGATCAGTTGCTGTTACCACTGCCCCGAACACAAGGTAGGACAAGCTGGTTATTTCAGAAATAGTTTTAGACATTTGACTTCCTGCTAACTGACGGTGGATAAGATAATAACTAGCTAATCCTAAGCAAGTGATAATGAATAACATCACCGCATGTGCACTAATAATACCCAGATGCCAAAGTTTATCTTGGTATTCACTGTAGGTATAGTGCCAGGTGAAAACCATTATCAAAAGTGAGTGTGCTACAACCATCACGATAGCCAGGTAAAAGATTCGGTACAGGTTGTTAACATTTATAGCTTCCATGGTAACTCCTTCAATGGGAGTTACTTTAACCAAAGCACGCATTATTGACCTTAAATCATCCATTACTTTCTACCTACTCTACCTATTGATTAAGCATGGTACTTAAGTAATACCCTTGCATTTCGCTGTCATCTGGCCAATCATATTACAATCATACTAGAAATAGATGCTTCTTACCCATCATACAAGATATTAATGAATATTCGGGATGGATCTAAGTACAACCTTTAACCTTCTAGAAAGATTTGTTGGTGTTTCCTAAATTAATATTATCTAAGCTCTGTTCAGCAACAGACCCCCAGAAATACTTCTCAAGCATTATACACAACTACCCTTTTTTGACTTTTATAATGTAGATTTTGATACATAAATGTGTCATAGTTTTGTTTTAGGGGGTGGGATAAGTTGGCAAAAAGCAATGAACTGATGGTTAAAATAGCACCTGATAGAATGCGAGCTTACCTAACGACTTGGCAAAAAATCACCCCCGAACAGGTTTATCATGAGCTGGCTGGCCTGGGTATCAAGCACGGAGTTAATATCGATCTTATCCAAGCCGCCTGTGAGCAAGATAAACCTATAACCAATCTATTGATTGCCGAAGGCACTCCTGCCGAACCAGGACTGCCGGGGTCAGTTACTTATCACTATCATCCTCCCGAAATCAAGCCTCAATTGACTGCTGATGACCGGGTTAATTATTATGAACTAGGCCAAATTGTCAGCATCAAGGCCGGTGAAGTATTAGCGGTACGAGAACCATCCACTCCGGGTAATCCCGGAATCAATATAATTGGCGAACCAATCAAGCCGCTCCCCGGCAAAACAATTAACTTCTCTTATTGCAAGGGAGCTAAAATCAACGGCAATGAATTAGTTGCTGAACATGACGGTGCCCTTACCTGGCAACAAGATAAAGTTGGGGTCAGCAAATTATTGTTAATACCAGGTGATGTGGACTTTTCGGTCGGCAATATCAAACACCCGGGCAAGGTATTGGTTCAGGGGTTTGTCAGAGTAGGTTTTACGGTAACGGCCGAAGACGATATTGAAGTCAAAGGCGGAATTGATGGGGCTCGGGTTGTGTCAACTGGGGGCTCAGTGATTGTCCACGGCGGTATTATCGGCCAAGGCAAGAGCTTGGTCAAGGCGATAAAAAATGTCGAGGCCAGATTTATCCAAGAAGCCACCGTTGAAGCCGGCAATAGTATTATCGTCAATGAATATATTCTACGTTCCACCCTTATAGCCCAGGATGCCGTCTTAGTACAAGGTATAAAAGGCAGAATAATTGGTGAAAACACTATCCAAGCCCGCTCCAAAATTAAGGCTAACACCATCCGCAATGGAAAAAATCTCTCACTGGAAGTCAAAGGCATTGACCGTTATACCTATTATAATAAAATCCAGGATGCGAATGAGCGTCTAAGTGCGCTTGATGGTAGACTGCGTGATATGTCAGTAAAATTACGTTTCCTCAACTCACAAAAGGACGCCGCAGGTTCCAAAGAGATGAGGGATTTGTTAGTTGAGTATATGACCCTGACCCAGGAACAGGAAAACCTCCAATACTCGGTAAAAAATATGGTACAGCTGCTTAAGTCGACGCGAGGTGATGGAATGATTGAGGTTAGTGCCGAGGTAGAACCTGGTATGTCGTTCCGGATTAAAAATGAGCGTCTACGTTTAGATAAAGCCTTGAAATCTATTACCATCTATTACGACCATAAACAGAGAAAATTGGTTATTCTCCAATAAACCAAATTTTATTGGATGAATTGAAGAATGAGCCACAAACCGGGGGTAAACCATGGAACAGATGTATCAAGTAGCCCAAAAGATTACTTCTAATTTACTATTCTCCTGTGTTGTCGAGTCAATGAAAAAACTGGTGTCGACTAATGATGCCCTTTTGTTAACGGTTCAAGACGATGACCTGGTAGTAGTAGAGGTTGCTGGCCAGTTACCTTCCACCCTTATTCTATCTGGTTGCCGAACTAATATGGAAGAATGGTCTGATAAAATCCCTCTTAGTGAAGTTCACCCCGCACTACAGCCCTATCAGCAAGCCCTAAGTTTTCGGGGTGCGGATGGCAAAATAGTGGGCTGTTTGGTCTTTTCCGCTGCTGAATTCGTATGTACTCCGGAATTAGAACTTATGAGTACCCAGGTGGCTCACCTTTTAGATATCAACCATTCGTTTGCCTCACTGACCTCCTGGCAAGATACTCTATCCAAATTGAAGTATCAATTAAGCTTTTTTATCAATACGATTAATAATATCTTTGAGCCTTATGATAATCTAACCATGGTCAGACTTTATATGGAAATCATTGCTGAGATGTTCCTATTCCCGATTGCCATGGTCTACGAATTGCAAGATCACTCTTATATCCCTATTGCTTGGCGTGGCGTTAGTCAGGCCGAATTGCAAGACTGGACACTTGATGCCATACCATTTATTAAGCATCCCACTTTAGCGATGTTTCCCCAAAGAATGAGCAATTTAACCCCTGACCAACTAGGACCTGATAATTACCAGGTTTTGCAGACCAAGCGCGCCAATCTGGTCATTCCACTTCAGGTGGCATCCCGCCCCCAATACCTAATTACCTGCCACGCTGCTAATGATAATTGCAGCTATAATGAGGACTGGCGAATTATTTCCGCTTTATCTCAGACCTTTAACCGAGCAATTGAGCTTAATGAAA
>JBLNAS010000307.1:0-3324 GCA_050259475.1 Methylocystaceae bacterium | reverse complement strand
CTATTTGCTCGGTGGTATGGGGGGCGGAGATGTCAAACTGATGATGGCTTTGGGAGCAATCTTAGGACCGGTTTCCGTATTCTGGGTGTTCGTCTACGCTTGTCTAGTCGGTGGAGTTATGGCCATTGGGGTGATCATAGCTAGTGGACGCTGGCGGCTGCTTGCTGCCGATTGGCTCTTGCCCCTGGGGATCGCCGTTAGTTATTCTCGGGTCCAGATCCCTGCTCAACAAACCATTCCATATGGGGTGGCTATTGCCGCTGGAGTTGTAATCTTTATTTTCCGGGGAGTGATTTAGGATGAAGGAGCGGGAAGCAGGTCAGGCCTTGGTTGAAATGGCAATTGTCCTGCCTTTGCTGCTACTGTTACTCTTCGGCATGGTGGAAGTGGGTAGGATCTACAGTACTTCGCTTTCCATGAACAGCATCGCTCGGGATGCGGCCAGAAATGGCGCGGTGGGGGCAAGCGATGCTGACATTAGGCAGTTAATACAAGATCGAGGCACTTTGTTGGTGCCCGAGCGAGTAACGGTTACGGTTATTCCGCAGACTTCGGATCGTCATCGTGGCCAAGCTTTAACGGTTAAGATCAATTATTTACTGCCCATTAATGTACCGGTACTGATGAGTATGTTGCCCAACCCTTTTCCTTTACAAGCGGTGTGTACTATGAGGATTGAATGATGAAAAAGCATTTATATAAATTAAAAATCGATAATAGGGGAAGCGCTACAGTGCTTGTCGCCGCCGCCATGGTAGCATTTTGTGCGGTAATGGCCTTGGTAGTTGATGCTGGAGCTCTCTATCTAGAAAAGAATCACCTTGGGCAGGGCGCTGATGCTGCGGTTCTAGCAGCAGCCCAGGAATTGCCCCGTGATCGGTGGTCGGCTTTGGGTAAGGCGTATAGCTATGCCTATCAAAATGGCGTCCAACCCTCACAGGTAATGTTTGATATTTCTGATGATAAACGAGAAATAACCGCTAAGGCGGATGCTTCAGTCGATTACCTCTTTGCTCGATTATTTGGGATCATCAATGGGCAGACCAGTGCCGAAGCGGCAGTCAGAGTGAGTAATGTTAGTGCCGTTAAAGGGGTAGCTCCCCTCGGCATAATTGAAGACAATTTCCAATATGGCATGGTTTATACTCTGAAAGAAGGTGGAGGGGCCGGTGAAACCGGGTGGTACGGTGCTTTGGCACTTGATGGTAATGGAGCTAGTATCTATGAACAAAATTTGAAATATGGCTGCCCAATTACTATTCATATTAATGATGAAGTCGAAACTCAAGGGGGTAATATTTCAGGATCAACGCGGGATGGGATTGCCTACCTCATGAATTCCTGCCATCACCAGCCCCGTTGCAGCCCCAGTAATTTTGATCCAGATTGTCCAAGGATTCTTATTGTACCGATAATAAGGCCATTAATATACAGCAATGGCCATCTTCAGGAAGTATTGATAGTTGGTTTTGGAGCCTTTTTAGTCAATAGTTTTAGTGGTACTGGTAATGAAAGTGTCATCGAAGGATCCTTTCTTCAGTATGTGGTGGATGGTGAAACCGCAGAGGATGCTCCTGATTATGGATTATATACCGCCAGACTGATCAATTAGGGGGTTATAACATGCGACGCAACAAGCTTTATCTTTTATTGGCTTTGGTGCTGGCTTTAGTAGCTGGCAGCAGTGCTTACTATTTCTTGAATTTAACCCAGCAGCAATACCTCCCGGAAAACATGATTGAAACAGTGCGGGCGGTTCAAGATATTGAACCTGGGGTAGTAATTACCGGGGAGATGATTAAAAGTACCCCCGTACCTAGGCATATCAGTAATAAACATGCGGTCCGTAAATCTGAGATGGTAATAGGGCAGACGGCTACCCAGAAGATCTATGCGGGGGAAGAAGTTATTAGTGATCGTCTGCTAAGTTCCGGAGACAAATCACGGTTAGCCTATAAAATTCCGGCTGGCCGTCGGGCTATCTCTTTAGCAGTTGACGAAGTAAGTGGGGTTTCGGGGCAGATTAAAACTGGTGATTGGGTGGATATAACTTGCTTTATCGAAACGGGTGATGCCACCACCAGTAAAATGGCTTCACTTCTTCTGTTGCAGAATATCGAGGTCTTACAGGCTCCGGAGCTTTCTTTAAAAGGAGCTGATGAGGCAGGCAAAATGGCACGTACTGTGGTACTGTCGGTGTCTCCTTATCAGGCCCAGGCGATTACCTTAGCAGATAACCAGGGTAAGATTAGGCTGCTATTAAGACAAACTGGCGAAAAGAGTACGCCAGCCCTGCCGCCGCTATTAGTACCGAGCCTATTGGCTCCTGGATTTGGGGGGTATTAATATGAATAACGATATGATTACGGTTCTGGTGGTTGATGATGCTCCTTCCGTCCGCGAGGGGATACGTCTGCTCTTGCAGCGAGAGAAGGACATTCGAGTAATTGGAGAATGCCGTGATGGGTTAGAGGCAGTGCAACAAGCACTCTCGTTACGACCAGATGTGGTCTTAATGGATGTGCACATGCCCGCCATGGATGGCATTGCTGCCACCGCCCAGATTTGTGAGCAGTGCCCTGGCACCTCGGTAATTATTATTTCCGTACAGCAGGATTTGAATATTGTGCGCCAGGCGATGTTGGCAGGGGCGAAAGATTATATCATCAAACCATTTTCCAATAAGGAAGTAACTGAAACCGTACGCAAGGTAGTCTTGATCGGCAAGCGCAAGGAATCAATCCGTAGTTTATTAGGTGAAGTACCGGTTGAAAAAAGACGGGGACAAGTCATCAGTATATTTGGCGCCAAAGGTGGATCGGGAAAAACTGCCTTGGCCGTTAATCTAGCTTTAGCCCTAAATCGTTCAGGTTATAAAACTGCCCTTATCGATCTGGATCTGCAGTTTGGTAATGTCCGGGTGGCGATAGATGTACAACCGAAGCGGACCCTAAGTGAACTGATGCAAGAGGAAGGTGAGTGTACTCCTGAACTGGTGGCGTCTTATCTGGAAAATGCTCAGGGGGTGGCAGTTCTGTGTGGTCCCGAACAACCAGAGTATGCGGAACTGGTATCAGCCGATGGTATCAGCCGGGCCATTAAGGCCTTGCAGCAAATCTTTGACTACATTGTCGTTGATATGGGTCGGCGGCTTGATGATCAGACCCTGACGATTATGGAAATATCGCAGCCGATCCTGATGCTCACATCACCTGATTTGGCGGCTTTGCGTAATGCTCGTAAGTATATGGATGTGATGCAGAACTTGGGGCTTTCCCATCGGGTTCAGTTGGTAATCAATAACTCCCAAGCGGTACGCTATCT
>JBLNAS010000306.1:0-3222 GCA_050259475.1 Methylocystaceae bacterium | reverse complement strand
ACAGCATCAGCCCCTGCCGCTAAAACCTCAATCATGGTTTCCCATTTACCAGCAGGGGCTAATAGTTCGATTGAGTTTGGCTGACTCGCCATCCACATCGCTCACTTTCAGGATAAGATCTAAAAATAGCCCCTTAACAAAATCAGCAACCGCTGCAGAGCTTCCAAGGCCAAAATAGCAAAAACTGGTGAAAAGTCTAAGCCTCCCAGTGGGGGTATAAACCTTTGCACCGGATTGAGTAAAGGAGAAGTAACATCATAGACAAAACGAAAGATATACTGCCTCGGGTTATGTGGGAAAAAGGAAAGAAAGGCGCGTACTATTATTAGCCAAATCATTACCGTTAGGGCCATGCTAAGGAATTGAAATAATAGATTCACATTTATACTCCCTTTCCCAGACTACGTCCTATTTCTTTGGTGCGTTCCGCAGCTCGTGTTACTGCATTAATCATCGCAGCCCTGAGCCCTCGCTCTTCCAAAACCCTTAAAGCAGCTATAGTCGAGCCGCCTGGAGAAGTAACCTGTTCCTTTAATACTACGGGATGCTCCCCTGACTGCTCCCACATCGCACCAGTTCCAGTTAAGGTGCCTTGCACCAATTTAGTAGCCAATGGCCGCGATAGGCCCATTTCCACCCCGGCATCAATCATAGCTTCTGCCACCAGTAAAAAATATGCCGGACCACACCCGGATAAAGCCGAGACCGCATCCATTTGTTCCTCAGCTACCATTGTTACCTGCCCCAAAGGGTTAAAAAGCATATCCATTGCTGTTAGATCGGTTTCATGAACATAGTTACCTTTAGATACTGCTAACGTGCCTTTGCCAACCAGGCAGGGGGTATTAGGCATTACTCTAATTACTGCCGGATGCTGTCCCAATTCCCTTTCCAGGTAATGGGTACTTACACCTCCAGCTATAGAAATAATCAGCTGCCCACTCTGTAAGTAAGTGGATAGATCAGCAATAATTAACGGAATAATCTGCGGTTTAACCGCTAAAAGAACAATCCCAGCTCCAGTTATCGCTTCCTTCATTGTAGTAGCTACTTGGCCACCACTAACGCTAGCTAAATTTTCGACCGCCATTTGGTTTATATCATATAGCAGTAGAGGGTTATATTTTGCCCCCTCAGCAGCTAAACCAGCAATAATAGCCGTTGCCATTTTTCCACAACCAATGACGGCCAGCGATCTACGGTCTACCATGCTTCGTTTTTGCCTTTCCCGAAGGTGTAGGGTGAACGAAGAATGTTTTTATGATCAGGTATTATCTCGACATTAGAAGGGACAAACATGACGATATTATCGGCTAGCTTCTGGGTATGCCCATCGAGCGCATAAACCGTACCACTAATAAAATCAATGATGCGCTGTGCTATCTCACTCGGAGTTTTCTCAAGGTTAATAATAACTTGCCGCCGTTGGCGTAAATTGTCGGCTATTTCCTGTACCTCATCAAAAGCATTAGGTTCACAAACTACTACTTTCATATGTACATTTTTTGGTCCAGCAATGGAAACCAGGTTGTTACGGCGGTCACGAGGAAAGTCTTCATCAGTTTTGAGATCAATTATATCATCAGGTTCCTCGGGTACATGAGCATCCATGCCCAAAAGGGATATAAATTTATCAACTACACCCATTGTTCGGCCTCCTTACCAGTTCATTACCCAAAAATAGCAGTGCCAATCCTAATCATATTAGCACCTTCCGCTAACGCTACCATATAATCATTGCTCATACCCATCGACAAATACTTCATCTCCAGGTAAGAGAAATCCTCTTTTTGTATATTATCATACAATTCTTTGGCTTGGTGAAAATACGGACGGCTATCTTCAGGACTATCGCTCCAGGGGGCCATAGTCATTAGTCCCATAATACGCAAATTCTGATATTTAGCAGCTTTCGGCAGCCATAAATGCAACTCTTCAGCAGAGAATCCTGCCTTACTAGCTTCTCCGGAAATATTAATTTCCACTAGTACTGGTAAAACTCTGCCCACTTGGGCTGCTCGTTTATCAAGCTCCACCGCTAATTCATCACGATCCAAGCTATGCACTAAATCAGCATAACGCGCTACTTCACGGGCCTTATTCGTCTGCAAGCGCCCAATGAAATGCCATCTAACCTCTGGTAGGGCTGCCTTTTTGGTCGTTAAATCCGGTACCCGGTTTTCACCAAAGTCAAGCTGCCCTTCAGCGATAGCCGCTGTTATCACTGGTAGGCCCACGGTTTTAGAAACCGCAATCAGGGTTATATCTTCAGGCCTCCGTCCACTTTTACGCGCAGCTTCGGCCACCTTACCCCGTACTAGCTCAAGATTGTAGGGATTAAACAATCATAATCACCTCTCTGTTAGCGGTACTGCACCCCTGAGACGTTCAGGATTAGTCAAGACCAAGTCACCATTACTAATTCCGTCCACTACGACCCGGACTTGGTTCTGGCAGATGATGGTAACCGGTATCCGCTCGGCTTGACCATTTTCCAGAACATACACTCCCACTCCAGATCCATTTTGCACTAGTGCGGTCGTTGGTATGGTCACGCCTTGGGCTTTAGTTTCTACAACCGTAAAATTAGTAGTTCGCAGCTTACCCAACTGATCATCACCGGGAATGGTCAATAAAGCCATGCCCAGTCCGCCGCTGCCCTTAAGGGCGGTTACATCAGCTCGGTAGCGCTTACCCGCATGACTCAGAATTACTCGTTTCCCACTTTCCCAAGGCTCAGCAAATGCTGATAGCTTAAAGCTGATCACAATTCTTAGTGGGGCTAGATTATCCACAATTTTAAGCAAAGGTTGCCCGGAGGTAATTTCTGCCCCGGCCAGGGAACGATAAGTAGCCTGGTAATCTACCAACATCGGGGAACAACTAGTGAAGTCAAAGTTAGCCAGGGCTAGCTCCAGACCATCCACTCCAAAGACTACCATCCCGGTAAATGGTGCTTTTATCGCTTGGGGTGCACCGCCATTGCTAGGGTATAAATGACCAACAACCGTCCCCTGACGTACCCTTTCCCCATCCAGTACCACATTTTCGAAACGCCCGGTTAGGGGTGATAATACCACCTTTTCCGGCCGGATTATTATTCCTTTAACCCCAACTCCCTGCTCAACCTCGCCCGCAATTGCGGTTTGGTAATTGAGCCTGGAGGCAGTTATGCTATCTTTAATTACTCGATAAATGCCATGACTGACACAAAAGACTAGG
>JBLNAS010000305.1:0-3290 GCA_050259475.1 Methylocystaceae bacterium | reverse complement strand
AAGCTACCACTTTTAAAAGTCGGGTAAAAGGCGGATAACTAAGCTGGGCTCGATCCTGAATTTCATCTCGATAGAAACCAGCATAATCATGGTGAGTAATATGTTGCAGAACCGGGTGCTCCGGTTCATAGGTCTGGATTATCACCTGACCGGGAATGCTACCTCGCCCAGCTCGACCAGCGACCTGAGACAGAAGTTGGTAAGACCTTTCCGATGCTCGGAAATCCGGCAAATTAAATAGACCATCCGCAGCTAACACCCCCACCAGGGAAACCGCTGGGAAATCAAAACCTTTAGCTACCATCTGTGTCCCCACCAACACATCAATTTCCCTACCCTGCATGGCATCAATAATGTTACGGTGACCATGCTTACCACGGGTAGTATCTAAATCCATCCGGGCTATCCGAGCAGTAGGTAATAGTTTTGATAAAGCCTCTTGCACGCGTTCAGTACCCGTACCAAACTGACGAATATACTTGCTGCCACATTTCGGACAGATGGTCGGGTAAACCTCGGTTTTTCCACAATAGTGACAGACCATCTGGTGAGCTGACTGGTGGTAAGTCATCGCTACTGAGCAGTTAGTACATTCGACCCGATAGCCGCAAGCTCGGCAGAGGACAAAGCTGGCAAAACCCCGACGATTAATAAATATAATTGCCTGTTCCTGACGGCTGACGACAGATTGCAATTCTTCTTGCAAACGACCCGAAAACATAGAGCGATTCCCGGCCTTTAATTCAGCCCGCATATCAACTACTTCCACCTGCGGCATCGGCCTACCTCCTACCCGCTGCGGTAGGCTTAATAAGGTGACAGCACCGGTCCACGCTCGGTGGTAGGTTTCCAATGAAGGGGTGGCAGAACCATAAACCAGTAAGGCACTATTTCGTTTAGCTCGCCATCGAGCTGCCTCAGCGGCATGATAGCGTGGGGTCTCCTCTTGTTTATAACTAGATTCCTGTTCTTCGTCCATGATAATAAGACCTAAATTCGAGACCGGAGCAAATATTGCTGAACGTGGCCCGAGGACAACTTTCGCCTCCCCTTGCTGCAATCGCCGCCAAGAGGTCATACGCTCTCCCGCACTCATACGGCTATGCCAGATGGCTAACTGCTGGCCGAGGCGAGCGGAAAAGGTTGATACCAGATGCTCGGTTAGACCGATCTCGGGTACTAACACCAGGCAAGTTTGCCCCTTAGCCAATCTCTGATTAATCAAACTGAGGTAAACCTCGGTCTTGCCACTACCAGTGACCCCATGCAGTAGAACTTCCCCACTCATGCCAACTTGATCTAAGACCTGCTGCTGTTCCGGAGTAAGTATTGGCGGGCTGTCTAATTGGCTTTCTAAGCCAACTTCACTCAGCAGGCCCTTAAGCACCAAGGTTTCAATTTTAAGCGTAGGATAAGCATTCCTTATTTCCGCTTCACTTAATACCCCTTGCTGAATTAGCCAGCCATGTAACTCGGCCTGCCGTGGCGCTCGTCGCTGTAACTGTTGCTGAAGTTGATCAACTAGAGGGACGGCAGTAAAATAACGAACCTTGTTTACTTTAGCTCGATACTCACCCTCAACTAACAGTAGCTCGCCGGTAATCAAATCCTCTACGAGGCGCTCACCTATTACCCGCTGGGCTTGTTTTAAAGTTATGGCTTCACCACTTACTAATCGATCGAGGAATAAACCTAAATTAGGATAACTTTCGGATAATAAAACCAGATCCAGTTGATCACCACACCAGCGTAATAACTGTTGTTGCTTTTTCTTTAAAGCCGCCGGCACCATGATTTTAAAGACCTGGGACACTGAGCATAGATAGTGCTTAGCCATCCACTCACCCATAGCTAGTAATTCCTCGGTGAGCACTGGCCCTTCGCGGTCTAATAAGCGTAAGACTGGCTTCAATCCGGTTTGCTCCCCTATCTCCAATGCCCGGACAAAACCCTCCACCTCACGCGGCCCTAAGGACACCTGCACTCGACATCCTGGTTGAATTTGCTCCTCCATCTCCCCCGGCACCTGGTAGGTAAAATAATGATCCAAGCGCATAGAGGGGATATCGGCATAAACATGTGCTAACATAGCCCAGCCCTCAATATTAATGGCGAGAGATTTATGTCTCGCGACAAAATCAAAATACAACGGTTATATACAAAAAAGGCGGGGTAACCCCGCCTTTTTTAACGCTAGTACGCTAACCCAATTATAATGCTATCGCCTGTTTAATGACTGCTGCTTTGTCGGTCTGTTCCCAGGTGAATTCCGGCAGCAATCGGCCGAAATGGCCATAAGCTGCTGTCTTCTGGAAAATCGGCCGCCGCAGATTGAGATCACGGATGATAGCTGCGGGACGTAAATCAAAGTGGGCTTTAATCAGCTTAATTATTTGGCTATCGCTAAGCTTACCAGTACCAAAAGTATTGACGCTGATAGAAACTGGTTCTGCTACCCCAATGGCATAAGCTAATTGAATTTCTAGCTGATCAGCTACTCCGGCGGCTACCATATTCTTAGCAACCCAACGGGCAGCATAAGCCGCTGACCGGTCAACCTTGGTGGGATCCTTACCCGAAAAGGCCCCTCCGCCATGACGAGCCATGCCACCGTATGTATCAACAATAATCTTTCGTCCAGTCAATCCAGAATCGGCGGCAGGACCACCAACTACAAAACGACCCGTCGGATTAACAAAATACTTGGTGCCTTGGTCTAACATATGTTCAGGAATAATCGGACGGATTACCTTCTCGATAATATCCTGGCGAATAGTGTCAATATCCACATCCGGACTGTGCTGGGTAGATATGACTACGGTATCAACCCGAACCGGACGATTGTTTTCATCGTATTCTACTGTTACCTGGCTTTTACCATCGGGACGCAAATAAGGTACCCCTAGGTTTTTGCGGACATCAGAAAGCTGTTTCGCTAGTTTATGAGCTAATATAATCGTCATCGGCATCAGTTCAGGTGTCTCATTGCTAGCATAGCCAAACATCATACCCTGGTCACCAGCACCAATAGCTTCAATATCCTTATCGCTCATCGCGCCCATCTTGGCTTCTAGTGACTTGTCCACTCCGAGAGCGATATCCTGGGACTGCTCATCAATTGAGGTTAAAACTGCACAAGTGTCGGCATCAAAACCATATTTGGCTCTGGTATAACCGATTTCTCGAATGGTATTACGTACCACTCGGGGAATATCCACATAACAATTCGTGGTAATTTCACCAGCTACCAATACTAGACCGGTAGTAACTAGCGTTTCCGCTGCTACCCT
>JBLNAS010000304.1:0-7414 GCA_050259475.1 Methylocystaceae bacterium | reverse complement strand
CTTGGTACCAGGGCTTGGGCGATCCCCGCTATCCCGGAACCAAGATCTTCACCTTAAGTGGTGATGTAAAAGAACGGCGAGCGGTTGAGGTGACCACCGATATCACACTACGGGAATTAATCTACGGTTGGGGTGGCGGTATTAGACATAAGCACTCATTTCAGGCGGCCCAGGTAGGAGGAACCTCAGGGGCACTGGTTCCCGAGCGATTACTAGATACGGTAGCTAATTTTGAGTCTATGGCTAAGGCGGGATTATCTTTGGGTACGGGGGCGATAACGGTATTCGATCATACCCGTAACTTACCCGAGGTGTTGCTGCGAATTTGTCATTTCTTCGAGCACGAATCATGCGGTAAATGCACTCCCTGCCGGGAAGGCACCTTCCGTCTTACTGAGCTTTGGCAGCTAATATTGGAAGGTAAAGCACCAAAAGATGCTGAGGAAGAGTTAGCTGATCTTTGTTGGTTATTACGTGAAGGTTCATTATGTGGTTTGGGGCAGGTAGCTTCCGGACCGCTGGAGAGTTACCTTAACTTTTTTACCTCAGAAGTTATCAAGCGGCTAAAAGGTGATAAGGAGGGCGGGTTATGTTTACCGTTCGGATAGATGGTCAATCGGTATCGGTTAAGCCGGAGACTACTATTTTAGAGGCGGCATGCCAGCTGGGAATAAAAATACCGACCCTCTGTTATGACCCCGCAATAAGACTAGCCGGTAATTGCCGCCTGTGTTTGGTGGAGGTAGAGGGACGACAGGGACTGATTCCAGCCTGTGTTTCTCCTTGTGTTGAGAATATGCGGGTCAATACTTACAGTCCAGCGGTGATCCGAGCCCGGAAATTAGTTTTGGAGTTACTACTCGCTCGTCATCCACAAAATTGTGATAGCTGTGAAAAACTGGGGAATTGTAGCTTTCATGATTATTGCTATGAATATGGCATTGTAAAGAGTCGCTTTTCAGAAGGAGGCCGACATCATTTTCCCATCGATGATCCTAATCCCTTTATTGATCGCAATTACGATCATTGCATCATGTGCACCAAATGTGTCCGGGCTTGTGAAGATATCACGGGAGCCCGAGCGATTACGGTTATTAATCGGGGGCAGTGGTCAGTCATCGCTACTGCCTTCAATGGGAGTTACACTAAATCAAGTTGTGTCTTTTGCGGCCAATGTGTAATGGTGTGTCCTACGGCAGCGTTGACTAACAGGATTGCCCGGGAAGTGAAACCCGCCGAACGAGATGAAGTCAGGAAAGTATTGACCGTCTGCCCCTACTGTGGAGTAGGGTGCAGCATAGAACTGAATGTTCTACATAATAGGGTGGTAGATGTCACCTCTTGCCGTGACCCGCGTCAGAGCCCGGTAAACCAGGGAGCTATGTGTGTCAAAGGGCGTTATGGTTGGGACTTTATTGATAGTAAGGATCGGCTGCGGTCCCCTCTCATGCGATCCATGGGAAGACTCAGGGTGGTTAGCTGGGAAAAGGCTTTAGACTATACCGCCCAGCGGCTTAGCGAGATACGTGAGGAATATGGTGCTAACTCTATTGCCTTATTAGCTTCAGCCCGGGTTACTAATGAAGAAAACTATTTAATTCAAAAGTTTGCCCGCGCCGTGATTGGTACCAATAATGTCGATCACTGCGCTCGTCTCTGACATTCGGTCACTGTCGCCGGGATGGCGAAATCATTTGGTAGTGCAGCAATGACTAATTCTATTGCCGATCTAGCTACTGAGACCGACACTTACTTTATTCTAGGGAGTAATACCACCGAAACCCACCCGGTGATCGGGTATAAGATCAAACAAGCGGTGTTAAAGCGGGGCGCAAAGCTCATCGTTGCTGACCCGCGTCGCACAGAAGTGGCTGGTATGGCGGATATTCATCTCGATCTTACCCCGGGAACTGATGTGGCACTGCTCAATGGCATGATGAATGTGATTATTCGTGAGGGGTTAGCCGATCTCGACTTTATTGCTCGCCGTTGTGAAAACTATCAGGCTTTGCAGGAGCTGGTATCTGAATATGATCCGAAAACCGTGGAAGAGATAACTGGGGTGGCGGCAGAGAAATTAATTCAAGCGGCGCGTTTATATGCTACTTCTCGTAATGCGGCGATTCTATTCACTATGGGACTGACTCAGCATACCCATGGCACCGACAATGTGCTGTCGGTGGACAACCTGGCGATGCTTACCGGCAATATCGGACGTCCCGGGGTAGGGGTCAATGCTCTACGCGGACAAAACAATGTCCAGGGTGGTTCGGATATGGGTTGTTTGCCTGATTATCTTCCCGGTTATCAGTTAGTTAATGATCGCCGGGCGCGTTGTGCCATGGAGAAAGCCTGGGGGGTAAGTTTACCATCTAGGCCAGGGCTAACTTTAGGAGAAATTATTAACTGGGCGCATGATGGTGATATTAAAGCCCTAATGATTATTGGCGAGAACCCGTTAATAAGTGACCCTGACATTCATCATGTGCGGGAAGCTTTGAAACGCCTTGACCTATTTGTATGCTCTGATATCTTTCTGACCGAAACCGCACGTAATGCTGATATTGTCTTTCCGGCCGCTTGTTTTGCAGAAAAGGAAGGGACTTTTACTAATACTGAGCGACGGGTACAGCGTATACGTCAGGCAGTATCCCCTCCGGGTGAAGCTAAGCCCGATTGGTGGTTGCTCTGTCAGCTTGGTACCCGGATGGGCTACCCACTTTGTTACGCCGAGGCCGAGGCAGTTTTTAATGAAATCCGGCAAGTAATTCCAAACTATCAGGGTATCACCTATCAAAGGCTGGAAGATATAGGTGGCATTCAATGGCCATGTCCTGATGAAAACCATCCGGGTACTACGGTTATGCATACCACTGGTTTTCCTCGCGGCCGGGGAATGTTTTATCCGGTGGATTATGTGGCTCCTTATGAAATCCCTGATGCGAGGTATCCCTTTTATTTAACTACTGGACGATCCCTTTACCATTACCATAGTGGTAGTATGAGCAGACGTGCCCAGGCGCTTAATGAACATTACCGCCATCCCCAGATTGAGATATCCCCGATCGTGGCTGAGAAGATGAGTATCAAAGATGGGGAACTAGTTCGCCTCAGTACCCGCCGGGGTAATATTAAAGCCCAGGCGTTAATCCAGGATGCCCTGCCGGAGAATATTATATTTATGACATTTCACTTTGCAGAAGCAGCAGCTAATCTCTTAACTCATGCCACCTTAGATCCAATAGCTAAGATACCAGAGTTTAAGGTGGTAGCCGCCCGGCTGGAAAAAATATAAGCAGTTAAAATAGCTATAAAGAAAGGAAGTATCGGCCTTAACGGCCGGTACTTCCTTCTTTCGTGACGGTGATTTGGAATATGTTACAAGAAAAAATTTATTTTGGATGACTGATATTTTTTATAATTGGAAAACAAAATCTCAGCAAAGCTGGATGTTTAGGAATGTGAACACTATATCAAGGACTAAAAACTTAGTAACCAGTATCGAAAAATTTGCCGGAGCCAATGTCGAATTAAGTTTATGGACCCTTAAGAAAGGAGAATTGTATCAAAAAACCAGTCAATTGCGACACAATAAAACCTAAACACCTAAAGATGGGAAAAAGGAGTCGATAAATACCTTACGAGACGTAAGAATTAAAAAAGGGATTTGCAAATCCAGAAAAGAATATGGCTGGTGTAACAACAAACATGTGTTTATATGACATATCAGGTGATAAATCGGGATAGCTGTCCCACAACTTGTCGCAAGATGGAAGGGGAGTTTAATATGCCGGGAAATATTAGGCCTAATCCTGTGGGACAGAAACCGGAAATAAGCCCTAAAGCTTATGTCGATCCGATGGCGGTTATTATTGGCCCAGTTTTTATCGGCGCGGGCTGTTATATCGGGCCCCATGCCGTAATTCGGGCTGATGAAGTTGATGAACATTCTGGCTTGGTCGCCAGCATTATCATTAAAGACGGGGTTAACCTGCAGGATGGGGTTATTCTCCATGCGCTGGCCGGAACTGAAATTCTGGTGGAGCAACATTGTTCCTTGGCCCATGGTTCAGTGGTACATGGCCCCTGTCAAATTGGTACCGGGTCCTTTATCGGCTTTAATAGTGTGGTTTTTAAAACCAATATCGGCAATGGTGTGATGGTGAAACATGCGGCGGTAGTTGAAGGGATTGATATCCCAGCTGGCAAGTTAGTACCGACCGGGGCAGTAATATGTACAGTAAATCAAATCGATAGCTTGCCGGATGTAACTGATGAAAATCGTGAGTTTATGGCTGAGGTAGTACATACCAATATTGAGCTAGCAGCCGGGTATCACCGATTGTAATCACATATTGGTTACGATAAAAAGTTGAGATGAAGGGAGGTGAAATTAGTGGGCAACTACAGTGACATCATCGCTGAATACCAGGGGAAACCTGGCGGTATCATTGAATGTTTCCATGCGCTGCAAAATCAGTATAACTATATACCGGAATTAGCACTGGGCGAAGCCGCTAAAGCTTTCGGTATGTCGACCGCTCAAGCTTATGGGGTAGCAACCTTTTATTCCTATTTATCGGTAAAACCACGAGGAAAGTATATTGTGCGGATGTGTGAAAGTGCACCCTGTCATGTAGCGGGGGCTCAGGCGGTGTGGGCTAGCCTCGAAAATACTCTAGGGGTTAAAAATGGTGAAACCACTAAGGATGGACTATTTACTCTGGAGTTGACCGAGTGTATTGGGCAATGTCACGAAACACCGGTAATTAGTATCAATGGGGACCCGATTTGCGGGGTGAAGCCAGAAGATATTCCTGGGCTACTTAATAAATGTAGATAGTAGGATCAGGATCGAAAGTAAAAGGATGGGATTAAAATGGCCAGTGAAATGCGCATATCGCTCCGTAATATGGGGCGGATACATTCCGGCCGGGTTGACAGTTATATAGAAGCTGAGGGATTTAAGAGCCTGCAACAAGCTAGAGCTATGGCACCACCTGACTTGATCGAACTGGTTAAGAGTTCGGGGTTACGGGGACGGGGAGGAGCAGGTTTTAATGCCGGCCAAAAGTGGTCTTTCGCTTACCGAGCAGTTGGCGAACCCAAATATGTAGTCTGTAACCTGGACGAAGGGGAACCTGGTACTTATAAGGATCGGGCTATAGTGCAGAGCGATCCTTATACATTGTTAGAAGGCATGGCGATTTGTGGACATGCTATTGGTTCGAATCAGGGCTATATTTACTGCCGCGGTGAGTACCCGATGGTGGTAAAGCAGCTCCGGGATGCTATTGCTCAGTCAAAGCAAGCCGGGGTACTTGGTGATTTTGATATTGAAGTTCGCATGGGCGCTGGTGCCTATGTCTGTGGTGAAGAAACTGCTCTCATTGAGTCGATCGAAGGGCATCGGGGTGAACCGCGGTTTAAACCTCCATTCCCTGGAGTTCAGGGTTTATGGGGCAAGCCGACCGTGGTCAATAATGTGGAAACATTTGCTGTTCTCCCGGTCATTATTGCCAAAGGCTCCGAATGGTTTAAGGGTATAGGAGCACCTAATTATCCTGGGACTAAGGTGTTCACCTTTACGGGTGACGTGGCAAACCGTGTAGTAGTTGAAGTTCCTACTAATGTCACCATAAGGGATCTCGTTTTTGGTTTTGCCGGGGGCATTAAGGGGAATCGTCGCTTTAAAGCGGTTCAAATTGGTGGAACATCAGGTGCCTTTGCCAATGAAGATTTACTTGATACCCAGATCGATTTTGATTCAATGGGTAAGGCTGGGCTTAGCCTGGGAACTGGTGCTGTGCTGGTCCTGGACGAGACCCGGGATATAGTTGATATCGTAACCAAAATAATGAAATTCTTTGAACATGAATCCTGTGGTAAATGTAATCCCTGCCGGGAAGGTACTTTCCGTATTTATGAGACGATGAAGAAAATTAATGCCGGTAAGGGAAATGCTGACGATATTAGTAAGTTGCGTGATTTATCCTGGCTGATGCAAAAAGCTGCTTTATGTGGTTTAGGCCAGGCCGCACCGATTCCGGTGGATACCACCCTGCTGCATTTTGGACATGAATACCAGCGCAAGCTGAATTAAGAGGGAAGGGGGGAATAGTTCATATGAATATCACCGTCAATGGTCGACCACTGGTGGTGGAAGATCAGACCACAATTTTAGAAGCTTCAAGGCAGGCGGGAATCAAGATCCCCACCCTTTGTTATGATCCGGATTTGCGTTTGGCCGGTTCTTGCCGCATGTGCGTGGTGGAGGTTAAAGGACGCCGCAATCTCATAGCTGCCTGTGTGACACCGTGTGAAGAAGGTATGGATATCTCAACCGACAGTGAAGATGTAGCGCGGGCGCGCAAAATGATTCTGGACTTACTCTTAGCTCGGCACCAGGGTAATTGTATTACCTGTGAAAAGACTTCGGAATGTCGTCTGCAAGAGTATGCTTACCAGTATGGTGTCCAAGATCCCCGCTTTACTGATGGTGGGCATGAGCATCTTAAGATTACGGATAACAATCCCTTTCTCATCCGTGACTATGATAAGTGTATAATGTGCACCCGTTGCGTACGGGCTTGTGAAGAGATAACTGTTGCTCGGGCCATAAATGTCAAAGATCGTGGCCATCATGCTAAGATTGCTACCGCCTTTGATGGTAATTTAGCCGATAGCCCGTGTGTATTTTGTGGTCAGTGTGTAATGGTTTGTCCGACCGGTGCTTTAACTAGTCGGCTGTCTCAAGGTAGGGGACGGGCTTTTGAAGTAGACCGGGTTATGACTACTTGTACCTATTGTGGTACTGGCTGTACTTTTGAGCTTGAGGTTAAAGATAACCAGGTGGTAGGCGTCCATTCCGTTACTGACGAAGCCAAAAGCCCGGTCAATAAAGGGGCACTATGTGTAAAGGGGCGTTTTGGCTGGGATTTCATTAATAGCCCGGACCGTCTGACCACCCCATTGATCAGGATAGATGGTGAACTAAAACCAGCTACCTGGGAGGAAGCTCTTGATTATGCCGCTAACCGTTTAAAAACGATTAAAGCGGAAAATGGCCCAGATGCTACGGCAGTTTTCTCTTCAGCTCGTATAACCAACGAGGAAAACTATCTGATCCAGAAAGTAGCTCGAGCAGCGATTGGCACCAATAATGTCGATCACTGCGCCCGTCTCTGACACTCCGTCACCGTCGCCGGTCTGGCGAAAGCATTTGGTAGCGGAGCAATGACCAATTCTATTAAGGACTTGGGCAATGAGGCAGGTGCTTACCTGATAATTGGCTCTAATACCACCGAGAACCACCCGATAATTGGTTACAAAATCAAAAACAATGTCCTCAACAATGGCGCTAAGCTGATCGTAGCTGATCCCCGGCGTACCGAACTGGCAGATATTGCGGATA
>JBLNAS010000303.1:0-3379 GCA_050259475.1 Methylocystaceae bacterium | reverse complement strand
AAACGTCAACAAAACCATTGGCATCTGAAATATTTTCCACAACCTCCAAACCAGTGGCAATAGCTTTGTTAAAAATCGCCTTTTTGACTGCTGATTGGGCTGTCGCTGCTCGAAGCGCCATAAATATTCTTTCATAAATCCGCGGTACCGACATGAATATATGGGGTTTGAAAATACCGAAGTCAGCCACCAGGGTCTGCGGAGATGAGTAGGCCACGGCGATTGCGGTTTGCATAGCCAGGGCGTTACCACACTCCCGTTCATAGGTATGCGAGAGAGGGAGAAACGATAGCAGAACATAATCATCTTCAATAAAAGGAGAGAAGGTTAGATCACGCAGCACGGCAGCATTTATACTAAAATGGGTGTGTACTGCCCCTTTAGGATTACCAGTGGTGCCGGAAGTATAAACAATGGTCATGCGGTCGGTTAGCTGCACGCTTCTCCATCTTTGATCAAAAGCAAATCGTTCGCGCAAAATCAGCTTATTCCCAATCTCCCGGAGGACATTGAGACTTATTACTTTGCCGCTGTTCAATTTTTCATCGCTATCCATGACTACTATCTTTTCCAGCGAAGGAACACTATCTGCAATTGTTAGGCATTTTTCCAGATTAGCTTGGTCCTCAACAAATATTATTTTGGTGCCTGAATCGTTAAGTATGTAAGACATTTCGCTGCTGCTCAGGGTCGGATAAATACAGACGGTAATCCCTGCTGCGCAAAGGATACCATAATCGCACCACACCCATTCCGGCCTGGTATTACTCATGACAGCAACTCTGTCGCCCGGCTTTACGCCTAGTTCCATCAGTCCGCAGGTGATCTCTTGAACCACCCGGCCAAGCCCGGCATAAGTAAGCGACACAATTTCTCCGTTTTTGTTTTTCCACATCTGGGCCTTTTTAGCGGCAAATTGGGTGACATTACGGTTAAGAAGTTCGGGAAATGTTTGCTGGGACATATACCAGCGGTACTCATTCTGCTCTAAATAATTCATAGACAATACCTTCTTTTGTATTATTATTATTAAAGTTTGAGATTCACTCGTGTTAAATCATGGGTTATTAAATTGTCGTAATATGTTTGTTATGGGTAATCAATAAACAATAATACTGTTTTTAGTATAACTATCTATTCAGAAAAATGAAATATTTTCATTTGAGCAGGTAAATTACTTGTTAATATTTTCTTCAAATCTGGTTGATCTTTTAATACTACTAAGCGATTTAATCATCCCTTATTTTGTTGGAGGTGTTTGTATGATCATCAATAAACTTGGCAATATACAAAGTAAGATTTATAAATTAGGACTCGCAGAATGCCCTATTTTCCTTTTAGACGGACCTGAGCCGGTGGTATTTGATGCTGGTATAAGCTGTGCGGGAAAAATCTATGTGGAGGCTATACGTTCCATTCTTGGTGATCGGCAGCCATCAATTCTTTTCCTTACTCATGTTCACTGGGACCACTGTGGAGCAGTTTCCTACCTAAAAGATGAATTCCCCCAAATGAAGGTTGCCGCATCAGGTATAGCTGTGCAGATATTAAGACGTCCAAATGCATTGGCCTTAATCAAAAAGCTGAATGATGACATGACCTCCGCATTAACTGCCTCCAATTCATCGCTGTTAATAGATATACCTTTTCATGCATTTAAGGTAGATATTGAGCTTAAAGATAATCAAATTATCGATTTAGGAGAAGGCACAGCTGTAGAAGTACTCGCAACTCCAGGTCATACGAAGGATCACTACAGTTTTTTTATACCTAAAGAGAAGGTTTTAATGGCAGGAGAAGCAGCCGGCGTATACTACGCTCCGGGGATAGTTTCCACCGAATTTGTGTTTAATTACGATTCCTATTTATCTTCTCTGCAACGCCTGGCGTCCCTCCCCACCGAGGTCTTTTGCCAGGGGCACTATCAGCACCTGATGGGTAGAGAAGAAATCAGTGCCTTTTTCGAACAATCAATCAACTCAACAATATCTTTTAAAAATAGAGTCTTGGAACTTCTGGATGAGGAAGCTGGTTCCTTAGACCATGTCATTAACAGGCTGAAAACGGAGCGATATGATATTATTCAGGGGCCCCGGCAGCCGGAATTTGCGTATCTGATAAATTTGAAAGCCCAGGTGGCTCATCTGGCCGCTAAGAAGTAATCAATCCCCAAATACTTCGTGGTCTAGGTAGTAACCTCTATTATTAAGTTTTTGCTTTTTGCCCCGAAGACCTTTATGCAAATGGTGTTGCAATTGTAAATATAAATCTTATGTAAAGTTAAAGAGCGATACACCATGGGTGTTACCGCTCTTTGTCATTTTATATTCTAGATCTTGAACATTATGTAAAACATGCGATTTAATCCATGATTTCGCTTTAGTTTTACTACAAACCCACTATTAGTCCCTTCTCCTTGGGGCTGCTACGCTTCATTCAGGTAATTAACTATTCCCTGAGCGATAGAACGGGCAAATACCCATTGCTTATCTTCATTACTGAGAATGGCAACGTCGTTACTGTTACTCATAAAAGCTGTTTCTACCAGAATGGAAGGCATAATTGTCTCCCTGGTAACCTGAAATCGAGCGGTACGCACTCCTTTATCAGAAATCCCCAGGTTGGAAACCAGAGAAGATTGTACAGCAGTCGCAAGCTTTAAACGTTCGTTAGTTAAATTGGCATTTTCATTTACACTGTAATAAGTGGTGGTACCTGATAGATCCTTGTTAGTGGAAGCGTTACAGTGGATGCTCACAAACAAAGCAGCATTGGCTGTATTAGCGATCTGGCTACGATTAGCTAATGATACTGCCCTATCCTCATTCCGAGTGTATATTACTTGATAGCCAGCCTGCTCTAAAGTCTGACCAAGTTTTAATCCCATAGACAGGTTCAAGTCCTTCTCGTTAGCTCCAGAGTAAATAGCCCCTGGGTCTGTGCCTCCATGACCGGAATCAATTACAATAACTGTTTGACCAGTAGAAATAGGCTCGAGGTTAACTACTTCGGAAGCATTTCTGTCTACACTTCCCCGGGAAGGAGTAACTGGCAGGTAAGCTGGCTTGCCATTGGTAGTCACTCCTGGCGTGACTTGATTACCTCCATTTACTAAATCCTTTTGCAAACGACCTGTTATCGAAGAACTGTTTAAAAGCGCCTGACGTAGATCTGCAATTGATTTGGCTCCACCAGCGGGGGTTATGGTTGCACCAATGTTTTTTAGGTATTGGTTGTTCATCCATCCCTGGTCACCATTGGTCAGTTTTACTTGATACCATTCATTTTGGCTGTTGAGTATGGATACTATGGACCCCTGCCCCAGCTGGCCTGAAACCTGATAATTGGTTCCTGGTCCGGTACGCAGATTGACTACCTT
>JBLNAS010000302.1:0-4408 GCA_050259475.1 Methylocystaceae bacterium | reverse complement strand
CCCGGATAAGCATCAATCCTCACATCCACCGATTGCCCCACTCGGATGCGGCCTACCTGTTTCTCCTGCACATTCGCAGTTACCCATACTTGTTGTAGGTTTGAAATCGTAATCACCGATTGGCCAGCTATAATATTCTCACCAACCTGAACCGGTAGTCGCACTATCGTGCCGTTGACTTGTGATTTAATCACCGTGTTATCTAAAGCGAACTTAGCATTGTCATAGATCGCCTGTGCTTGTTTAAGCAGAGCCTTATAGGTGGCTAATCCTGTATTATTAAGGGCCTCTAACTTAGCCTGAGCATCAAGCACCCCCGCCTGCGCTGAAGCAGCAGCGGCAGCTTGCGCATCAACATTAGCTCGAGCTGTGTCATAACGGGTTCTGGCCTGATCTAAGCTTTCCTTGGCTAATGCTCCCTGATCATAAAGGGCTTGCATCTTATCCAACTGCCGCTTGGCATCATTGGCCGCGAAAACGGCAGATGCTGCTTGAGACTGCCCCGCTACCCCAGTTTCTTGTGCTCGGGTAACTGCAGCTTGGGCTGAGGTAATATCAGTAGGTAGTTTGCTGGTATTTGCCCGAGCAATTTCCAGGGCGGCCTCCGCTTGAGCCAGATTAATCTTGGCTTGGCTATCGTCCAGATGAGCTAACACCTGCCCGACCTTTACTTGATCGCCTTCCTTAACCAATATCTCTACCAATAAACCAGATGTCCGAGCACTTATATCGACGATGTCCCCCGCAATTTTGGCATTATCCGTAGTAATGGTTGTCCGTAAATTGTTCCACCATATACCACCGACCAATAGAGCCAGGACTGCTACCCCAATTAAAGCAATTATTGCCCGTTTGTTCTTAACCGTAGAGCTGCCTAATTTTTCGCTGTTAATTATGCCCTGCATATTCAAAACTATCAAAACCCCTTTGCCTTTTATCAGCAAGCGGTAAGCCCTTGACGACATATACTTGCCAGTTTAATAATCGACTACTAAGTCTAATTCAAAACTATCTCGCCGGAAACTTACTGTCAAACACTTTTTGGTGCCTTTAATCTTACTTTGGTATTACAATAGATGTGGCACCAGCATATTGGGGGTTTTTTTATGTCTCGTAATTGGTACGTCTACATATTGGGCTGTGCTGATGGAACTTACTATACCGGCATAACTATTGATGTAGTGCGTCGTATAGCTGAGCATAACAGTGCCCGGGGTGGTAGCCATTATACCCGCCCCCGCAGACCGGTTAAATTACTAGTAGCTTGGCAGGTTGACGAACAAGGACCTGCACTATAGGTTGAACACTATATAAAACACCGTCTCCCGCGGACAGAAAAACAGCAATTAATCAGCAACCCTGAAATGCTAGCTAGTTTATTGCCAACCATTAATCTACATCCATTAGCCATGGATGTTTGAACAAGAAGGAGAAACAACATGCGCTACGAAGGCAATATTTTTCGTCCCTTTAGTGAAGCTAACAGCTATCTGCTACAGGCCACCGTCGGCTGCTCCCATAATCAATGTACCTTTTGCGGGATGTACAAGGACAAAAAATATCGGGTTCGGCCTCTAAAAGAGATTAAAGAAGATATTGCTATGGCTAAAGCCCGTTATGGGGATTTGGAAAAGGTATTTATTTGTGATGGCGATGCCATAGCAATTGAAACTCCCATCCTGTTAGAAATTCTGCAAGATTTATATGCAGCCTTTCCCTCCTTACGCCATGTTGGTTCTTATGTGGGCCCGCAAAGCACTCTGGAAAAGGGGCTGCCTGACTTATTAGCTTTGCGAGCAGCCGGGCTGACTAAGGCTTATCTTGGAGTGGAAACCGGAGATGATCGTCTACTGCAAGAAGTAAAGAAAGGGGTCGGCTACCAGGAAATGCTGGCTGCCGGTCAGGAATTGGTTAAGGCGAGTATTAATTTGACGGCCATGGTGCTGCTGGGACTAGCCGGAACCGGGCCCCGCTCTAAAGAGCATGCGCTCGCCACCGCCCAGATCGTTAACGAAATGCACCCCCAGTATTTAGCAGCTTTGACCGTGACCCCAGTACCAGGAACGGCACTCTTCCGGCAAGTAGAACGCGGTGAATTTGTACCGCTCGATGCCTTCGCCACCCTGGAAGAAATGAAGATCATCTTTGAAAACATTACTATTGATGAGGTTAGGTTTGTCGGTAGCCACGCCTCTAACTATCTACCTATCAAGGGTACCCTGCAAAAAGATAAGGCCTCCATGGTGGAGACCGTTAACCAGGTTTTGAAAAACCGGGATTTACGCGCCTTGAGACCTGACAATATGCGCGGTCTGTAGGTTCAACCCTCCAGGCAGTAGATGATGCCAACTGAGCCAGGCCCAACATGCATTCCCACCACCGGGAAGACTTCTACGATACTAGGATCAAGACCGAGACGATCCCGCACTAAAGCCGCTACTTCTTTGGCTCCGGGAAGGTTATTGATGTGCTGGACAATTACATACTTAATCCCGGTGGTGTTATAATCTCGTTCGAGTAGACTTATCATTCTGGCAATAGCCGCCTTGGTACTTCTGACCTTATCCTTAATCGCAGTTTTCCCCTGGTTATAGTATAAAATCGGCTTAATATCTAGCAGGGTACCAAGGAGAGCGGTTGCTCCTCCAATTCTTCCACCTTTACGCAAGTGTTCCAGACTAACCGGAATAAAATTGAATTGAACTTTACTTACGAGATGACGAGCACAAGCTACCACCTCACTGTAACTGCGCCCTATCTGCGCTTCCCGTGCTGCCTCTAAAACTACAATCCCTAAAGCCATGGCCGTGGTTAGCGAATCCACAATTTCGATCCGAGCTCGCGGTTGCCCAGAAAGAATATTTGCTCGCGCTGCTAAGGCATTTTCATAAGTACCACTCACTCCCGAAGATATAAAGACTCCCAGTACATCGTCTCCACTAGCCACCAAATCACAAAAGACCTCTTCAATCTCACCCGGTGAAGGTTGAGAAGAAGTTGGAATAACCGATGAAGCTGCCAGTTTATCATAAAAACAGCGGCAGGAAATCTCATTCTCTTTGAAAGACTCGGTAGGAAAATGAACTGTAAGCGGTATCACCGTGATTCCCAAGTCCCTCAAAGTATCTTGATCCAGATTAGATGTGCTATCAGTAACCAGTCTGATCGCCATATAGGCCCTCCCTTTAATGGTTATTTACCCCCCGGAGCTACTATCAGCCTAAAGTTTATCTCGGGTCACTACCCTATCGGGTGAAATGTTTTTGCCAATATCTATCTATTTTGCTGACTTTAAATCAAGCAACTTTTCCGCTGTCCGTTTTAACAGCTCAGCTTGCAAAACTAATGTCATCGCCAGTAAATTAGTCCGGGTACTTTCCTGCTCTTTAGCTGGTAACCCTGCTACCAAACGTTCAATACCTACTAGTTGGGTCTCTATATTAAGGGTTAACCAATCTTTATCCCCCGCCCGCACCTCTAAAAACAGCTCATAAAGCTGGGTCAGGCTTACCTGGTCTTCTTTTAATACCGCACTTAAAAAATTATCAATGTCCTGAATGGAAAGTATCTGTTTAAGATGGTAAATTAACATCAATTCCAAGACGTGACTGCTTTCATACTTCTTTTTGCGCGGCGCTTTGAGTAATCCAGCTTTAGTGTAATTATTAATCATGGTACTGGTCATAATCTTGTCATGCTCATGTCTTTTTAAGTGTTCCAACCTTCGGTCGATAAAGTTAACCACCTGATCCATATAGAGTTCAATATCGGGTACTTCATTAATGCTTATCGTATGGCCACCTGTTATCTCATTGGTAATTTTTTCTACATCCATGGTAACACCTGATCCCTTTCTCCATAATTCTATTATCTAGTTTACAATACTACATCTCGCCTTATCAATCTCTATTATGATTTACCTTTAGATTCTCATAGTTCTCCAGACTATATTTCCGCGATTTGCAATACAAGCTTGCGGTCAATATATTTGAATGAACAGCATCTGTTGGCATAAGGGAATCCTTACTTAACGACTTAAAAATTATTAATCCTTTTATGATAATTACCCCCTCACAGCTAATTTCAACTCATCACTACGTATAAGCTCATTAATAACTTTACATATTACAAATGAGCAACTTAACCCATGTAGAAAAGTAACTCTACGTAAAAATACAAAAAAAGGAGTTTGTTCATATGACAACTACTAAAACAACCTGCCAAGTGGATACCTGCGCCTTTCACCATCCGGCGAATAAGTGTGCCGCAGGTGAAATTATGGTTGCACTAGACTCAGAAAATGCTTTTTGCGATACCTTTGTACCTCGGGATGAAAATACACAACCAGTTAGTCAACAAGACGATGTCAGGGTAGGTCATAAGATGAACCTGCATATGGCGATCGATG
>JBLNAS010000301.1:0-4284 GCA_050259475.1 Methylocystaceae bacterium | reverse complement strand
AACCATTGTTCGAGCAAAATGACATTTCCTCCGGTAACTTAGTCAACCGGAGGATTTTGTTTGTTATAGTAATAATAAATATACTCGGAGAGGAAGCTAAGTTTAGTGAGGATATATAAGCTTTCCTGAAAGAGTGGTGCATACAATTGGCTGGACCAATAATTTCATTACTGGTAGCCATCGATGAAAATCGATTAATCGGTAGTAATGGAACGCTTCCCTGGCGGCTGCCTGCTGATGTGAAGTATTTTAAGGATATTACCATGGGGCATCCCATTGTTATGGGACGCAGAACCTGGGAATCACTTCCTAAAAGGCCGTTACCAGGAAGGGAAAATATAGTTCTTTCATCTAATCTCGAATACGAGGCCCCGGGAGCCAAAATCATAAACCACCCGGAGGAATTAGAAGAAATGTTTAGCCAGGAAGAGGTTTTTGTAATTGGTGGGGGCATGGTTTTTAAGCACTTTCTTCCGATGGCTGATCGTCTTTATATCACCGAAATTGATCACCAATTTACTGGCGACACCTATTTCCCCGTTTTTGAGGTTAATGACTGGGAAATTACTTCTGCTCGTGAGGGTGAAGTTACCCCAGATAACCCCTATCCACATCGTTACCTGATTTATGAGCGAAAGCGTTAAAAGTAAGTAAATAGTAGCCAAGCAAATATGCTTAATAATTGCATCTGATTCCTAGAGCCAAAGATTAACCCCGGCCTGCTAAAGCAAGCCGGGGTTAGTTTGCAATTAGGGCATCTCAATATGGGAATGACCACAGCATCCTATTTCGTCATCATCGTCAAACTCATCATCATCGTAGCCATAAGCAATCGCTTCCAAAGCATCACTCATGCGCCGCATATAACACAAAAAGGGCAGACAAATAAGAGCTGTCCCTAACAGGGCACCCACCACCATCATGGTGTCAGAACTACTATCTCGATAAAACATTGATTTACACCTCCTTGACAATTAGTCTGACCAAAGTTTCCCGATATCAGGAGAGGTATATTATGGTAGAGTTTAATTCTTGACAGGATGTCACATATATATTACATTGAGGGCAGATGTCATATATATGTGACAGGAGGGTAGCTATTGAAAACGAATGCTATTGAAAATCGCTTGCGAGAATACCGCCTTCGGAGTGGTCTAACTCAGGAGGATCTTGCAGGTCGGGTAAAGGTGGCACGCCAAACGATTAATTTGATTGAAGCAGGTAAATATAACCCTTCCTTAAGATTGTGCTTGGCTCTTAGCTGGCAACTACAGGCCACATTAAATGATATTTTTTGGATGGAGGAAGAAACAGATGTTTAAAAGGCGTCAAATAGAAGATGAACGGATAATCAGCGCTCATCAGCGGTATAATTCCGAAGCTCTGGGGATAATTACTTGGGCTTTATTGATTGATATTTTTTACCGTAGCGTAATAAAGCAGCAAGACATTATGGCTTATTGGGATATCGCTATCATCTTTTTTGGTGTTAGCTTTTATTTAGTAATCCGTAAGGTAGGATCTGGAATCTTTGCTTTTGAGGGAATGAAGAAGGCCTGGCGGAAAATAATCTCCAGCGCTGTTATAGCAGGGATATCAATAACTGCTACTCTGTATTTTATTGGTCCGGAGCGTGATCCCTTCCAGTTAGTAACTAATTTTATTATTGGGACTTTGACCTTTGGAGTAATAATGAGCATATTTTATTATCTTTCTAACCGGAGAGCAGATCGTTAGATATCATTTAACCCCCTTCAAGTATCGGGATAAACGGCAAAGTTGATAAAGGGCTAAAGATCCGCGGCCTGCCGACTTAATCAGGGTTCTAGCTTGGCTTGAGCCCCCCTGAAGCTGCACTTTATGATCGCTCATATACATGGCTAAGAGACCGGAGATAACCAGGAGGTGCAGAGCAGGTAGTCTAAGTTGGTGGGCTCGATGCTTTGCTTGGGCCACTAAATGGACTAGAGAGTTCCAGGCAGTAGTGAGGCTATCATAGAAGCTGACAAAATTAAGATCACCTCCCACCAGGTCTTCCTCTTGATCAATCAGGTAATCAAGTAGGATATGGAGACCGCAAATCCAGGGGAAATAGGCGGTTAAAACGGCGGAAATTTCCTGCTCGTCAACCTTATCATGGCTAGCCATGGCCAAAAGCGCGAACATGCCCAGCGTGGAGCCGGTAGCGGCAGCTAATTCCCACCACTCAAGACCATGGGGATTAGGAACCTGCTCAGCTAAATAGGTGCGTAAGTTACCCTCGCGATCGGCCAGTGGCATGTGCTTATAGGTCTGCAAGTAGGCATAGTGGGTAACTAATTGCTGTAGCGGCTCCTCCACCACCTGCAATGAAGGGAGGCGCAGGCAAATATTTTGGCAGCTAGTTACTAGATAATAGAGATAACTGTCTTCAGTGTAGTCATACTTGGCATAGTAATGGCCAGGGATAGCTGTCGGGTTGATGGCATCTAACATTGACTGGTGCAGGAGTAAGAAGGCATTATGATCGGTGGAGCCAGCCCGGTCACAGAGATTATCCAGGTAATCTGATATGGTTTGTAAGTGAATGATAAGCGTAATGAGATCATGGCGATAAGCAGGGCGTGCTAGCAGAGCCATGACAGCACCGCCATAGCAATGGAACGCTTTGTTCTCCAAGCTGAGAAAAGCCTGATTTTTTAGTAGGTCAGGTGGGAGCTTCATTGCTTCTGCGGTTATCAGTTGCAAGTTCTTATCAACCTGAGGAAATAGCTGCAAATAACGGGTCAGCCAGGGCAGAGATGTCAACACGGGGCTTAACCTCTCAATTCCGGATTTAGCTGGGGCAGGTGATAATTGATCGGCTCACTCATGCCGGTTAGGCTGGAAACCAGATTAAGCAGTTGCTCACGAGCAGGTGAGGAAGCAAAGCTTAGTAATAGCTTGCTGACTTGGGATTGTTGTTCCGCAATCACAGCTCGGGTATAGTCAATGGCTCCACAGTGAGTAATGATAGCGGAAGCTTGATCCATATCGAGGTCAGTGATGTTGGCACTAGCAATAATGCTTGCTAACCAATCGCGTTCCGGAGCAACCGCCAAAGCTCTTATGACCGGCAGGGTAACGATGCCTTGCTTAAGATCGCTGCCGGTGGGTTTGCCTAGTACGCTTTCATTGGCCGTCAGGTCAAGGACATCATCAGCCAGTTGATAAGCATAACCAAGATGGAGACCCATTTGCCCCAAGGTTTGTACTTCTGCAGGTGAAGCCCCGACAGATATCGCCCCAGCCCGGCAGGCTCCCGCAAAAAGACTAGCCGTTTTACCGTAAATATTGCTAAAGTAATCATCCTCACTCAAATAGGGATTATGCAAACCTAGATCCTGCTTAATTTCCCCGATACACATATCGCTGACCACCACAGCTAAATCACCAAGTATACTATTTAGGCTATGGGAAGCTAATAAGCGAAAGGCCGTGGCAAAATAGTGGTCGCCAATCAATACCGCAGCTTTGGCACCATATAACGCCATAGTACTGGGTAGCCCTCGGCGTAATTGGGATTGGTCTATAATATCATCATGGATTAGGGAAGCGGTATGGATGCACTCGACAGCGATGGCTACATCATAAGATTGCTGATTGGGAGGCGCAAATAACCCGTTAACCATTAAGACCAGCCGAGGGCGGATAAGCTTGCCTACTCCTTGTACTGGTTGTAATAGAATCTGACTGATATGGTCAAGGCCGGGGTCGAGTTGCTTTTTCAGTTGTTCTTCGAGATAGGAGATGTCATCTATAGAATTAGACAAGCCCTGACCTCCTTTAAGTAATCACCTGATTAGGATTAACGGGTCAGGGCTGGTTTATGCGATTCAAAGGGTAAAACTATTGTCCGTGGCTAACCTCAGTGATAGTGTAACCCTGGGCTTGGAGGGCTTTGATTAGGGCCTCCGGTTGTATCGTTGCCACCCGGAGAATAAAATCGTAGTTGGCTTTATCCTTTTCATTCAGCACGATATTTTCAATGCTAATACCTTGATCAGCAATTAGACGGGTGATATCAGCCACCATTCCTACCCGTTCGCCAACTTCCAGATCGATCCGGGTACCGGGCCGATTTACTCCCAAAATATCGATAAAGGCATCAAAGATGTTGCTTTCAGTGATAATACCTACCACTTTACCCTGGCTTATTACCGGTAAGCCCCCGATATTATGCTGGCGCATAAGCAAAGCGGCTAACTCTAAATTAGCATCGGCATCGACGGTGATAACTGGATGCTTAGGCAAGATATCCTTAAT
>JBLNAS010000300.1:0-4517 GCA_050259475.1 Methylocystaceae bacterium | reverse complement strand
CTGGAGAAAGGGGATAGGGTGGGCATTTTTATGGGCAATTGCCCCCAGTATACTATTGCCCACTTTGGTACCCAGAAAATGGGCGGCATCGTTTGTCCTTGTTCACCGTTGTTCAAAGAATATGAATTAGAATATGAGCTAAATGATGCTGGAGTTGAAGTCTTGGTCACCTGGGATATATTACTGCCGGTGGTTGAAAGGGTCTTGTCTCGTACCTCAGTAAAAAAAGTTGTTGTCACCCGCCTCCAGGATTTTATACCTGAGTCACCACCGTACCCAATTCCTGATATGGCAAAGTTTCCGGCGCTATTTTTGCCTGGAGCCGATGATTTTCTCACCGTAATAAGTAATTGTAATACCTTGCCTCGTCCGATCGAGATTGATTTGTATAATGATATTTGCCTGCTGCAATATACCGGAGGAACCACTGGCTTACCCAAGGGATCACAACTTAGCTATTATGCGGCATTATTTAAGACCGCAGTGGTAAGTACAGTGGCTGGGATTAATCCCCGGACCGTGTCCCTGGTTACGATGCCAATCTTCCATATTGCTGGCATGGTGGCAGGAATGAATAGTTGCCTGTTCTCGGGTGCGACTCAAGTCCAGGTGACACAGTTTGATGTGGTGACAGTTATGGAAGTCTTGCAAAAATACCAAGTAGATTTCTGGTATAGTGCGGTACCGATGAATTTAGCTATTATGGCACATCCCCGTGCTAGGGAGTATGTTTTGTCATCCCTTTCACTTTGTCTGACCTCATCCTTCGGTATCGCTTTGAGTGAGGAAATATCGCGGCGTTGGTCTGAATTTACCGAGGGTGGCGTCTTGATTGAAGGTGCCTATGGCCTGAGTGAGACTCATACTGCCGATACCTATATGCCGAAGCAACTAGTTAAATACGGGAGTATGGGCATACCCACTTATGAGGCTGAGTTCAAGATTGTGGATTTAGAGGATGCGGCTCAGGAATTATTGGTGGGTGAAACCGGAGAAATAGCGTTAAAAACCCCGGCGTTATTTAAAGGGTATTGGAACCAAGCGGAGGAAACCGCCGCGACGCTTAGGGATGGCTGGCTATATACCGGCGATGTCGGCAAATTTGATGAAGATGGGTACCTATATCTAGTTGGGCGCAAAAAGGAAATGATCAAGGTTTCCGGGTATTCAGTCTATCCGGAAGAGGTGGAAAGTATCCTCAATCAGCACCCAGCAGTATTGCAATCGGCAGTAATTGGTGTCCCTGATGAAAGACGAGGAGAAGTTGTTAAGGCTTTCATAGTTCGGAAACCTGGCGTGATGATTGAGGAGGATGAGCTAATTAGTTGGGCTCGCCAGGCGAGGTCAGAGTACAAGGCCCCCGTTTTTCTGGAATTCCGTACCAGTTTGCCAACCTTAGGAACTGGGAAATTACTGCGCCGCGTCTTAAAAGATGATGATAACTAAGGCATAATAGCAAGCAAAACCCCAGAAAGTCATGACTTTCTGGGGTTTTATAATGTTAATGTAAGTTTAGACTAGGCTAGGCCGAAGGAAGCATCGGGGATATCAATGGCGCTGGTATCAGCAATTTCAAAGACGTCTTTGATAAATTTGACCTGAGGTACTACATTAAGGACATAGAAGCGGGCACTAGCAATCTTACCTTGATAGAATTTGGCATCAAAGTGATCAGCGCCTAATTCCTTCAATTTGCGGTCAGCCAGCAATGCCTGGTCTAGCAGTAGCATGCCACAATATACCATGGCGGTTGCATGGAGGATGCGAGTGGAATAAAGCGGCATCAGGCTGATCTTGCCCTCGGTAAGATAGGTCCTGAGCTGCATCAGAATAGCACCAAAAGCTCCAAATGCCTGTTCCAATACCTCGAATTCCTTAGTGAGACCTGCGTCATCTTTATGGGCCGCAATAAATTGACCAATTTCAGTCATCCATTTCATAAAAGGTTTACCTTTACCTTGGGTGAACTTGCGACCAACTAGATCCATGGATTGAATGTAGTTCGTACCTTCCCAGATCGAGAATATCTTAACATCACGGGCTAGTTGAGCGACCGGATATTCCTCGATAAAGCCATAGCCACCGTAAGTTTGGATAGCCTCGCCAATAAGCGGCCAGGCCATATCGGATACATAAGCTTTGCACAGCGGATTATTGATCATAAACATGCTATGAGCAGCTTCCTTTTCTTCGGGATCTTCAGCTTCTTCAGCCATATCTACATACCAGTAGGTCTTTAAGAGCAAAGCCCGGCAAGCCTCGGTGCATGATTTCTGCAGGAGTAGCATCCGGCGGATATCTTCGTGTTCGATAATTTTTACCCGGGGGCCCTTGGGATCGAGCAGTTTAGTACCCTGAACCCGTTCGCGAGTATAAGATAGAGCGCTAAAATAAGCCTCGGCGGTTACTCCCTGAGCTAATAGGCCAGTGTTAAGACGTTCTTCGTTCATCATCTTAAACATTTGCGACATGCCTTCGCCTTTGCCATCCTCACCAGGAGGATTACCGATGACATAACCATAGCATTTATCATTTTCCCCAAAGGCTAAGGTACAGGTGGCGGATCCTTTCAGTCCCAACTTATGTTCAATGCCGACGGTGCTAACATCATTAGTAGCCCCCATGGAACTATCCTCATTGACCCAGAACTTTGGTACGATAAATAATGATAAACCGGAGGTGCCTTCGCGAGCACCTTCCACCCGCGCTAACACCAGGTGAATGAAATTCTCACAGAGGTCATGGTCACCTGCGGTAATGAACATTTTGGTGCCTTTAATTTTATACATACCCGGGGTAGCAGTCGGATAGGCTTTAGTCATACAAGCACCGACATCGGAACCGGCACCAGGTTCAGTCAAATTCATGGTACCTGCCCAGATACCTTCGAACATTTTAGGTAGGAAGCGGGTCTTTAACTCGGGCGCAGCAAAGTACTGAATAACCCCAGCGGCTCCAGCCGAAAGCCCCCAGAAGGTACAAATAGCGGCACTGCCGGCGATCAAAATTTCACCCAGAGCTCCCCACATCGGCCAGGGTAAATGCCCCTCGACTTCACGGTCGGCTACTGAGGTGCCCAGGCCCGCATCTGTGCATACCTGATAGGCATTTTTAAATGATTCCGGGGTTATAACTTTACCATCTTCAAACTTACAGCCAATCTTATCAGCGTCATCGTTAGCCGGCCCTAAAACATCACGGGCAATTTTAAAGGCTACATCAATGTAGGAATCAATGTCATCGACGGAGAAATAGTCACGATAGGCAGGCTGGGAGAACAGTTTATCCATGTCCAGCCATTCCTTCATGACAAACTTGGTGTCTCTGACATCAAACAGGAAATTATTTGCTGACATACTACTAACCCCCTCATTATTAATTGTTGAACTAGTGAGTTGTTTACTACTAAACTCAACTGTATTAAATATTCAGATATATTATACAATTTTTGGCTATGTTGAGGGGGAAATTATTGCTGGGGAAGGTATCTTCATAAAGGATGTTATAAAAATTTGGAGAACTAATTGGCTGGCTGAAACGGAGATAGATTAATGGCAAAAACTAATGAAGATGACAATTGCTCAGTTAACGAAAATGATTTTCAAAAATTAATCCAAGCCCGTTATAGTACGGTTATGGATGACCAGACTTCAATGGTGGTAGGTTTTACTGCTGATGGAACCATTACCTGTATTAGCCGCGGCTTTGCCTTGGCTCTCGGTCAAGAAGATGGTGAATTATTAGGGTTTAACTTGTTTAACCTGGTATATCCCTATGATCTATCCGGCTTTCTGCAAGCGATGCAACAAGTGGAGAGACAGCGGTCAGTACGCTATGATTTGCGGCTAAAAGTAGCTGAACACCTTTTGCAGCACAAGTGGGATATTCGTGGGGTGTATGATAGCCAACATAATATTATTGAGTATCAAGCCACGGGTAGGGTGGTTTTCGGACATGCCTTGACCCGAGCGCAGCTAGAGGATGGTTCAGTATTTCGGAAATTAGCTGAAAACATTCCGGTAATGATTTATATGATCAGCAGTAGTAAGTTTTGGTATGTCAATCCAACCTTCGAGCAGAAATTCGGATATACCCATGCCGAATTATTAAATATCGATTTTTGGGAATTGATTCATCCCGATCACCGCGAATTTATTAAAAAACGGGCACTAGCGAAATTAGAAGGTAAAGAAAACCTGGCTGATAATCGCGAGATGAAAGGTATTCGTAAAGATGGTACTACCATTTGGGCGGATGTATTTGTTAATATTGTTCGGCTGAATAATGAGACGGTCGGACTGGTGGCAGCTTATGATATTACGGAAAGAAAACGCCTGGAAGAGGCTCTGGAAGAGGCGCACCGAGAGTTAGAACAACGGGTTCAAGATCGTACCGGGGAATTGCGTAAAGCTAATCAGGAACTAACCATCTTGAACTACAACCTGGATAACGTGATCAGTAATATGTCCGATGGGGTAATTATATTTAATCGTGAGGGGCAAGCCAAGATACTGAAC
>JBLNAS010000299.1:0-4943 GCA_050259475.1 Methylocystaceae bacterium | reverse complement strand
CATCCAAAATAGCATCCGATACTTGATCGGCGACTTTATCGGGATGCCCTTCGGTTACTGATTCTGAAGTAAATAGTTTTCTCTCCACCCCTTGTCAACTCCTTCCACTATTTCATGGACTAACTGCTTTAAGCAGCAGCCTTGCTAAGTACCTCTATTAATTAATAAAGCCACCTGATCTAGAATGGTTCCAGCCACTTCCCTTTTGCTCATCAGTGGCAGTGATTCTACTTCCCCGGTGCGATGCATTATGCTGACCACATTGGTATCGGAAGCAAATCCCGCTCCAGACATAGTGACGTCATTGGCAATCAATAAGTCAAGATTCTTTTTCCTGATTTTGGCCGTCCCATTTTCCAGCAAATCTTGAGTCTCAGCCGCAAAACCAACTAGTATGCGTTCTCCTTTATTTTCACCCAGAGTACCCAAAATGTCAGGGTTACGTGTCAGGCAGATTACTAGATCATCATCTTTTTTCTTAATCTTATGATCGGCACACTCCTCGGGACGGTAATCGGCTACTGCCGCCGCACCGATAACTACCTGACTATTATCATAATGCTTTAAAACCTCATTAAACATATCCTGGGCTGAACGGGTACGGTAACAGGTTACTCCCACCGGATCAGGCAAGCTGGTTGGCCCACTAACTAAAATTACATCAGCTCCGCGCGCTGCTGCTGCTTCGGCAATGGCATAGCCCATCTTGCCAGTACTGCGATTGCTAATATATCTTACCGGGTCAATATCCTCACAGGTAGGACCAGAGGTTATTAAGATCTGGCACCCCTGCAAGTCATGCTGATCCTGCATCAAACCTAATGACATCTGATAAATATCAGCGATCTCCGGCAATCGCCCCTTACCTTTTGTACCGCAAGCTAATTCACCTTCGGCTGGTTCCATTACGTGATAACCGAGCTCGACGAGGCGACTGATGTTTTGCTGGGTCGCGGGATGCTCATACATGTTGTTATTCATGGAAGGAACCACTAATACGGGTGCTCGGGTTGCCAAGGCCACGGTAGTAAGCATATTATCTCCCATACCATAGGCCAGTTTAGCAATCGTATTAGCCGTTGCGGGAGCAATGACCATCAAATCCAGGTCGGCTGCTAACCCTACATGTTGTACCTTCCAGCGTGATTGTTCAATAAATACATCGGTGAGTACCGGATTACCACTTAAGGTACGCATGGTTAATGGGGTAATAAACTCCGTTGCGGCTGCCGTCATTAAAACATGGACATCATAGCCTTCTTTAGTAAGGCGGCTAACCAAATCCGCCAGTTTATAAGCCCCAATTCCTCCACATACCCCAACAGCGACTGTTTTCACAGTGTTTCTCCTCTATCTTCTATTCCATTTTCTCGCAGATGACTTTAAGGCGACCCGAGGTGATCTCTGCCAGAGCACGAGTAACCATAGCCGATAGCCGGTAGTTTTCATCCTTTTTATGGTTTTCGGATAAGAACCTGGCGCGCTGTGCCGCGGCAACTACTACCGCATACTTACTGTCTGCCACTTTTCTTAATTCATTATTCGAGGGGGGGAACATTAGCATTCCTCCTTTATTCGCTGCACTCGGCAGCGTTCCGCTTCGACAATGGCTATTACCTTGGCGGTAGCTTTATCTATTTCATCATTAACCACCAAATAATCATAATCGACATAGCACTTCATTTCCCCAGGGTACTCAGCCAGCCTCCGAGCGATATCTTCCGGAGTGTCTTTGCCGCGACCCGTAATACGATTACAAAGTTCCTCCTGGCTGGGAGGAGCTATAAATATAAAAACTCCCTCCGGGCACTTCTGTTTGACCTGCATGGCACCCTGGATATCAATCTCCAAGAGAACATCATGTCCAGAATTTAGCTGATCATTTACAAAGCCCCGGGGAGTACCATACCAATTATTATAAACTACTGCCCATTCTAAGAGTTGATCATGATCACGCATGTTAGTGAACTCTTCGTTAGAAACAAAGAAATACTCGACGCCGTTATTTTCTCCCTCGCGAGCGGTACGAGTGGTTACCGAAACTGAAAACATTAAATTATCCATGCGTTTGACCACCCGCGTATTGACCGTTCCTTTTCCTACTCCTGACGGCCCAGACACTACAAAAAGAATCCCCTGCCTGTGTTCAAACATTGCTATTAAACATCCTCATTGCTTTCCTTAACCGTAAGGCGATTGGCTACGGTTTCTGGTTGCACGGCTGACAGAATGACATGACTGCTATCGGTCATGATAACTGCTCGGGTGCGCCGACCATAGGTAGCGTCAATCAGCATCCCTTTGTCACGGGCTTCTTGAATGATCCGTTTAATGGGAGCTGATTCCGGGCTGACTATAGCTACGATGCGGTTGGCAGCGACAATATTGCCAAATCCAATGTTCACCAGCTTGATATCCATACCGGTTTACCTCCCGCGATTAGCACTAAAACTCACTACTCTATATTCTGTATTTGTTCCCTTATCTTCTCCAGTTCCGCCTTTACTTCCACGGTGAGCTGCGAAATCTTTAAATCATTAGCCTTAGAACCTATGGTATTGATTTCACGGAACATCTCTTGGATCAGAAAATCACCTTTGCGGCCCACTGGTTGTTCGCTGTTAAGCAAATCCTGCAACTGCAATGAATGACTGCGTAAACGCACAATTTCTTCAGTGATACTTGCCTTATCTGCTAGTATCGCCACTTCCTGAGCTAAACGGTTTTCGTCCAAGGCAGTGTCACTAAGCAGATCAGCCAACCGCTTTTTCAAGCGTTCACCATGCTCTCTAACCACCTGAGGGCTGCGTTCTTCGATCGCATTGACTAATTCTCTGATATAGAGGTCACGTTCTCTGATATCAGCAACTAGATTATACCCTTCCCGCATGCGCATCTGGGCAAAATCATCAACCGCCGCTACTAAGGCAGGGGCGACCACCGACCATATAACCTCCAGGTCTTCTTCGGTTTCATCCAAAATGAAAACATCAGGAAGCCGGAACAGCTCAATAACACTCAAATCTGGTGCTATATTTAACGTAGCCGCCAAATCCTTCAACGACATATAATAAGCTATTGCTAAATCCTTGTCAACCTTAATATCTCGGGTTTGCTCTCCGGTTTGCTCTACATTTAGCGACACCTCAACACGCCCGCGAGATACTGCTCCTTTTACCAAGTCACGTACTCGATCTTCAAGGCCCTGATACCGCCTAGCGGTACGGAAGCCCATATCAAAATAACGGTGATTAACACCTTTTAACTCAACCGTAATTGAATACCCTTGATCCAGGCATTCACCTTTACCATATCCGGTCATGCTCATGACCATAACCCGCTCCACCTTTCCAAGCATCAATCTGCCTTTAAATCTTAATTCTACTAAGCTCATCAATTTTCAAAGGCCCAACTTTAATCACACTATAGATTATACTTCATTTGCTTGTAATATTTCACCGTCCAAGCTTCTAGAAAGCGATAACTTCAGACCAGAGGTAATTCTACAAAAAAATTTCCGCCGCTGCATGGCAACAGCTCAGGTTTTTACCTAGCTGCCCAGAATACTTATCGCCTTTTTTCGCCCTAGTTGTTAATATATTACAGAATATTCAAACTATATTTCCCCAATATAATGGCTTTTGTTTACTTATGGTCTATAGAAATTTTACGTTTCATGTTTTTCCTACAATTTCTTACATTTTATGGTTGTATTCTTGTTGGCATCGAGTTATCATGTCATTAGAATTTATCCACCATATATGGAAGCATCACCCCATTATGAAGGATTTATTCTTATGATGGCAGGTTTATCTGCTATATCAATTAGGTGTATCAATATTAATATAATTGATAATTTAGTACAAAGGAGGACTTATTTAATGTTGAATTGTGTAATCGAAGGCAAAGCCGCGGAAATCTTAAGCTTAAGTGCAGATCAATTGGAGGGCTATATCGCCAGTGAAGAGACTATTGATCATTATTGTGAACTCTTTATTCGCTTAGGTAACCAAGCTAAATCATTTGGGCGCCCACAAACATCGGGCTATAAAGCTTACGTTTTAGCTCAACAGTAGCCCTAATTGAACCAGTTCAATCGACTTTTATGAAATGGTAATATTTTAGGCTTTTTCGTGGGGCGGGAATAACGGGTATCAAGATTATACTGTTCCTTAAGTTGCCGGAGGGCTTCCTTGACTTGGCGTGATTCTGGGCGTAAGGAACGCGCTTTAAGCAAGTCAATAAGGGCGGCTTCAGGTTGGCCCTGTCTAGCAAGAATCAACCCTCGGTAATAAAAGGCTTCAAATAACTGGGGATTCATGGTACAAGCTTCATTGAAATCACCTAGGCTTATATCATAATGTCCTAATACATAATATAAGTATCCCCGGTTGTAGTAGGTTCCAGCATTAGCGGCGTTTAGCTCTAGCATGTTGGTGTAACAAGCAATGGCCTGCTCTTGGCAACCACTGGAGCTTAATACTTGAGCTTTCAAACTTATGACCGCCAAGTTATCCGGTTGCAAATTTAATTGATATTCAATATCCATTAAAGCCGCTTTATCTTCACCCCGACTGTAAAAGTAACGAGCACGCGCCAGCCGGTACCCTAAATGCTGTGGGTCCAGTGTAATTGCTTGATTATACCCTTCTAAGGCCCGCTCCCCTTGGCCATTACGGCGATGGTGTTCCGCCCGAGCAAATACCCCGGCAGCTTTCTTCTGCTGCTGGAAACTTTGATCGTTACTAGGCCATCTCTTACCTCGTTCCAAAAACTTCACCCCCCTCCCCCTGCATTTTTTTAACCGTTTTGTTAACTTTTATAGTAACCTTTCTAATATTTTCCTTCAATAGTAGTTATCAACAAATGTACATTCCTTATTCTTAAAAGCTCACTAAAATACTTTTTCCCCCAACTATTTCTAGTAATAAAACCTCCTTCCT
>JBLNAS010000298.1:0-4675 GCA_050259475.1 Methylocystaceae bacterium | reverse complement strand
ATGGGTATAGCTCCCCAAAACATTTTTGTAATTGAAAACGGTCAGGTATTTGAAATAACCAAGAAAAAGGCTGGAGTAGTTAGCCGAGTAACTGCAGGTAGGGTACTCGTTGATGGCTTAGGAGTAGGCGATGTAGGCAATATTGTCCTGCGAGACCGCAAGCAACTCTCACAGGATGGTATCATCATTGTGGTGGTGACCCTGAAGAAAGAAGATGGGTCGGTCGTTGCTGGACCAGATCTTGTTACCCGAGGGTTTGTCTATGTTCGTGAATCAGAGCAACTTATTGAAGATGCTAAAGCTAAGGTCAAAGAAGCTTTGGAATCCTGCACTAACAAACGTATAACGGAATGGGCGGCTATTAAATCACAAGTTAGAGATGCATTAAGTAAGTATCTTTACGAACAAACCCGTCGTCGTCCCATGATTTTGCCGATTATCATGGAAATTTGATCTAAAAGTCAAAAAAATACCGGCACTCAGTAGATGAGTGCCGGTATTTTCGTTTTTATAGAACTTTAACGATGTCATACTCATCTTCTTGTTCCAAATCAATAAAACGTGAATTAGTTTTCACTAGCGGGCGGTTTGGGTTGTTGAAATTGAACATTATAACTCGAGCCGTTTCTCCATTGCTCAGAAAAACTTGGTCGCCGGGAGAGACATTGAGCAGGTAATGCAAAAAGCGCCGAGTAATTCTCGGATCGAGCTGACCAAAACAGGAACGCCGCATCTCTTCAGCGGCTTTAAACCAGGTGACGGGAGAGCGATAGGAACGCAAAGAGGTTAGAGCATCAAAAACATCGGCAACCGCAACAATACGAGCAATAATGCTTATTTTATCTCCTGACAAACCGAGGGGGTAACCACTACCGTTAACATACTCGTGGTGTTGTAGTACCGCCAATTCGATGGCTTGGTTACCTAGACCCATTGATTGGATCAAACGGTAGCCATAAACCGAATGTTTTTGCATTTCCGTGGTTTCTTCCTTAGTTAAGGAGCCAGGTTTGTTAAGAATATCACTCGAGATACGATATTTGCCAATATCATGAAGTAAGCCTGCTAAAGTAACAGGTTTTAACAATTGATGGTTAAGACCCATACATTGAGCAATCTTTACACTGAGGACAGATACGGAAACTGAATGGTCAAGGGTATATTCATTAGCTTGATGTAATTGACGTAAGTATTTGATTATGTTGTTGGTTGCTAACACTTCCGAATTGATTATTTGAGCGTTATTATCTAGTTCTGGGACCTCAATTGGTTGATCAGATAAAATCTGGTCCGCCATTTTAGCCATCGATTGCTGAGCAGATTTAAAGGACTGGAGTAAGGCGGGTTCATCCCCTCGGGCCGGGGTAGATTTAGTTTTTGCTGGAGCTACCTGATCATAGACAATTACCTCGCTGATGCCCAATTTATCAAGTCTATCAATCATATAGGGGGTCGGGCTGGTACCCTGGGCAAGTAACAATTGGCCATTAGTGCTAAAGACATCATGACCCAATTTCGCCCCGAGAGGTAGGTCACTAAGTTTCATGCGCATCATAAAGGTGCTACCTCCTGTACAATACCTATCTTTATATTAATACTAAAAAGCACATAAAGTTAATGCCTTTTAGCGTCAAAGTTCGATTAATTGGGCAGTGCATTATTTATCACCTCCAGGGTAAGCTAATCGCGAGATTTAATGTCATGGGAGGAATATGATGTACGAGCAGGAGCAAGGAGCAGTACAACCAATAAAGACCAGAGAAAAGGCTAACCCCAATTCCCATCACAAGCACGAAAACAATAAAACTGAAAGTGCAAGCGATAATATTAGGGAAATGGGAGCTGTCGACGTAGCGGAATTCAAAAGTGAAATACACTGTCTTACGATTGTGGGGCAAGTCGAAGGCCATATGGTGTTACCGCCTCAGAACAAGACCACCAAATATGAACATATTATTCCCCAACTGGTAGCCATTGAGGAAAATCCCGAAATTAAAGGGGTGCTAGTGGTTCTTAATACGGTCGGTGGTGATGTGGAAGCTGGGTTAGCGATGTCAGAAATGTTAGCTTCCTTATCTAAACCAACAGTATCGATTGTTGTTGGCGGCGGACATAGTATTGCGGTACCGATGGCGGTTGCTGCTGATTATAGCTTTATTGCACCCTCAGCTACGATGACCGTACATCCTATTCGATTGACTGGATTGGTTATTGGTGTGCCACAGACCTATGAATACTTAGATAAGATGCAGGATCGGGTTGTGAACTTTGTTTGCTCACACTCCAAGGTTACAGAAGAAAAATTTAGAGAGTTAATGTTTAGAACTGGTGAATTAGCCCGCGATATTGGCACCGTATTAGTAGGACGCGATGCCGTTGACTGCGGGTTAATAGATGATATTGGTGGTATTAGGCAAGCCGTAAGCCATTTGCGGACATTAATCGGTAAAGGGAGGCAAATGCACTGATTATTTATCACCCGGATCCCTTATCATTACTGACAGCAGAAGAAGAGGGGGGAGCCTGCTGGGAACATCTTTTACCTTCTGGTGGCAGGGTAACCCTGCAAGCAGTTTCGACCCATCAGGCGCGGGTAATTGGAATAAGTAGTACCAATCCACGGGACTATTTATCCAAGCTCTGGCAGCCTGGTAATATTATTAATATGACAATTGGTTAATTGATTAACTATAAGATTACAAAGAAATTGAGAGCATGTGAGATCAAGTTTGGTTTCATATGCTTTTTTATTGATAACTTAAATGTAAAATTTTTTCTTGAGAGCAAGAGAAGGCGCAAATTTCAATGTTTTTATAATATAATTTAAATTGAGTATTTCAAGGTGAATAAGATTTTTTCCAGGGAGGATTGTTTTTTGGCAAATCAAACCGCTAATGTAAAAAGAAAGCCTGGACGACCACCGAAAAAGGCAGTTCATGAACCGGCGGTTAAGGTTATAAGATATGAGATCCTCGCCATATTGGTTGGTGCCTTAGCGGTTTTTCTATTTATGGTTTTATCTATGCACAATGGTACTAGTAATGAATATCAATTTGTAGGCATTATCGGGACTGCTTCACGCCGCCTTCTCTTTAGCGTTTTAGGGGGGGCTTGTGTTTTTGTTCCTCTTTTACTTGCGGCATGGGCTTATACTCTAGGTCGAGCCAAGAGCTTATGGAATCCGCGTCTTACTGGATTAATGATGTTCTACCTCGGTGTGATTATGGTTTTCAGTTTGCGGAACAAACCTATCGGATTGACCCCCTGGGAAGCCAAAGATATAGTCGGTTATTTCGGTGGAGCTATAAGTTCCCTAACTTTAAGATTAGTGGGTAAAGTGGGAACTGATATTATAATTATTCTGCTATTTTTGGTGGGTGCACTTATTATTACTGCGGTAAAGCCAGCTCAAATAGCCCAGATGATAAAAATGTTGCAACTAAAGTTACAGGAACGCCGCCAGCAAATTAATCTACCTCGAATGGAAGTATCACCGGAACCAACCCCGACGCGACCTCGTCCATTAGTTGTCCCCGAGGTTGGACCTCGTTTAAAGGTAGTGCCCACCGCTCCGGAACCAGTGGTGGAGGAGATACCACATGAGGTTACGCCGGTAACTATATTGAACCCGGTGCCGACTACGGGGAAAAAGCGGATCAATATTGATGATGAGTATTGCCGTCCTGATATGAGTTTGCTCGAGGACACTAGTCAGGATAAAGGCTATCGTAAAAGTAATGTTAAAGACAATATAAGAGTCTTAGAGGATACCTTTTCTAGCTTTGGGGTCGGAGTAAAAGTTAATCAGGTTAGTTGTGGCCCGACGGTTACCCGTTATGAACTGCAACCGGCACCAGGAGTTAAGGTTTCTAAAATTGTGTCACTTACTGATGATTTGCAGCTTAGCTTGGCAGCTAAAGGTATCAGGATTGAGGCTCCCATACCAGGCAAATCAGCAATCGGTATCGAAGTCCCTAATGAGAAGATCTACCGGGTCGGCATCAAAGAATTATTGCAGACACCAGCTTTTGCAGATAATAGTATTCGCTTACCCATTGCCTTAGGGGTTGATGTTGCCGGCAATCCTGTTATCGCTGATTTAACCAATATGCCGCATTTATTAATCGCCGGAGCTACTGGGTCAGGGAAAAGTGTTTGTCTAAATACGATTATTATTAGCCTATTATTTAAGTTTGGTCCCCAGCGCTTAAAATTATTGATGATCGATCCTAAAATGGTAGAATTAACGATTTATAATGGACTGCCGCATTTGTTAGCCCCCGTGGTGACGGAGGCGCGGAAGTCTTCACTAGTATTACGCTGGATGGTTAATGAGATGGAGAGGCGTTATAAGGCCTTTTCTGAAGTAGGGGCAAGAGATATCTATCGCTATAATGAAATTCAGCGCGAGCACCTTCCTCTTATTGTCGTGGTAATCGATGAGTTAGCTGACTTAATGATGGTATCCCCAGTGGAAGTTGAGGATAGTATCTGTCGTTTAGCACAAATGGCTCGAGCAGCTGGTATCCATCTCTTGGTTGCTACCCAGCGACCTTCGGTTGATGTTGTTACCGGCATAATTAAGGCTAATATGCCTTCACGTGTGGCATTTGCAGTTTCATCGCAGGCTGATTCTCGGACCATCTTGGATATGGGGGGGGCTGAGAAGTTATTA
>JBLNAS010000297.1:0-5244 GCA_050259475.1 Methylocystaceae bacterium | reverse complement strand
GCGAGAAACCGAAGCAGTCCGTACTCTATCAACACCGATAACCTTACCATAAAAGTCCAGATCGCCATGTCGTTCCTCCTCGCGATGACACCTTAGGTTTCTTAACGATGACACGCGAGGTGAGTTTTAAGTGTTATGCTACTTCGTCTTTAGGTATCCATCCACACCTAATTCCTGCAGCTGAGCATCCTTAGTGTTTACTTGTTTGGCCATTTCCTGCCGATAATTAATTAACTTACCTTTGAGATCAGCATCAGCTAAAGCCATGATCTCAATCGCCAATAATGCCGCATTGGCACTACCATTAATCGCAACGGTGGCAACCGGAATGCCGGCGGGCATCTGCACAATTGAGTACAGTGAATCTACCCCGGACAGGGTACTAGTTTTAACGGGCACTCCGATGACCGGTAAAATCGTACAGGCGGCAATTACTCCAGGTAAATGAGCAGCTCCACCCGCGCCAGCAATAATAACCTTGACGCCTTTAGCTTCCGCTGTTTCAGCCAAACTAATAGTTTCGTTCGGGGTGCGGTGGGCTGAACTGATATTTACCTGAAAGGAAACCCCAAACTTAGTTAACATGTCAGCAGCCGGTTTCATTATCTCCAAATCAGAATCACTGCCCATAACAATTAGAACCTGAGCCATCCCATCATCACTCCTGGTAAAATAATTTAACCCAGGCAGTAGGTTTCTATGAAACGAAACCTACCGCCTGGGTTTTTATCCCTCCGGTGTAGCACCTAAACTTAAGTGCCTGTGCCGCTTGGACCAGCTACTCTATACGGGGACATACCTAACGCTGCGAAACGCGATAACGTTGAAGCAATTAGCGGGAGGTGTGTCCTCCTAACCTTAAGAGTACGGAACCCTAGGCACACTTTCGTGGGCTATTAAGCTATTTATCTTTACATCCTGATATTAGCAAATGGTTTGCGGGTAAGTCAACAGGACCGTTTCACTTCTCGTAAAGCAGGGGGGTAGAATTAGAATCAGATAAGGTTTGGCCAGCCCCTCGGGGATTAAACTGACGGTAAATGTAGGTTAGCCCCAGGTAAGTTACCGGCGCCGCAACCAATACTCCGACTACCAGAGCAATGAAACCCAGGATAATTATTAACAAACACAGTAGCCAGAACAGAAAGAGATTCCCCGCCGAGCCACGGGTTATTTCCCAGCTTTTCTTAAGAGCTTCCACTGCTCCCAAATCTTCGTCCATTATTAGAAAAATCGTAAACTGCAGGCGCAGTGCTAAGATTATTCCCGGTACAATCAGTAGAATAAAGCCGATTACACAGATAATAGTGATCAAGATTGAGGCTCCGAGCACACGGAAAAAGCGCTGATAATTAGAAAAGAGGTCAGAAAATCGCACCTGCCCACCATCATACAAAGCCAGGACAATTTTTATCGCTCCCATGCCCGTGATCAGGCTAAGAACTGTGCCCACTATAGTGAAAAGCCAATCAGCTAACCCTTCATCAAAAATATTACTCAAGGAATTAATGAGAACAATAACCAAATAGACACCTACCAGAAACCAGAAGTTATTTTTCATGGTCTCCCATCCAAAGCTGATCGCCGCCGCTTTAGAAAAAATCTTGTCATTCTCCACTAGTATTTCCTCCCCATTATTGAATTTTAGTAATCTTATGCCTAAAGCCTTACTCCTTACCATAAAAAAAGAGCCTGCACCAGCAGACCCTTTACTATCAAAAGCTAACTTACAACAACTCGGCCAGACGTCGACAAAGAATGTCGAGACTGTCTTGCAGTTGCATAATTTCCTCTTCGACTTCCTCAATATGTCCGAAACGTTGCCTCTTTTCCTCGACTTCATGCCGCAACTCTGTCAATTTGACAATGAGACGAGCAACATTCTGGCTGATCACCAGTTCCATGACGGTAAACCTCCTGTAGGCATTTGCCTACCATTATTCCCCTAAATTTAGTGGGCTAGCACTTTTCTTACCAACAAATATTCTCTCCTTAGCGACAAAATCCTTCCGTCCGTCAGTAAAAAAAACGGTTTAATACTAGCTCCTCTTGGCAGTCCAATGGCGATCGCGTGACCCAAATTCGGCTAACTAGGGATTCGGAGCCCACCAGATAATTCCATTTCCCTCCAACTACCTGGTTTTGCATAATTTGGACACCAGGTAAGTGCTATCAATATTGAGGGGCCAGAGTTTCATGCGAACTCTGGCCCCTCAATAAACCTAGTCGGTTTTACTCCCATTCAATGGTTCCTGGTGGCTTACTGGTAACGTCATAAACTACTCGATTTACCCCGGCTACCTCATTAACTAGGCGCCGCGAGATAATATCCAGTACTTCATAAGGCAGCCGTGCCCAATCTGCGGTCATGGCATCATCGGAAACTACTGCCCGCACAATGATCGGATGAGCATAGGTACGCTCATCCCCCATAACTCCTACCGACTTCATGGAGGGCAAGACGGCAAAATACTGCCAGATCTCCCGCTGCAGGCCGGCCTTCGCAATTTCATCGGTAACTATAGCATCGGCTTCCTTTAGTATGGTCAACTTTTCCTCGGTGATCTCACCCAGTATCCTGACTGCTAAACCCGGGCCAGGGAAGGGCTGCCGCCATACCATTTCAGCTGGCAGACCTAATTCTTCTCCGATAGCGCGCACCTCGTCCTTGAACAGCAGACGTAGAGGTTCCACCAGTTTAAACTTCATGTCCGCGGGCAGACCACCCACATTATGATGACTCTTAATGGTGGCAGCAGTACGAGTGCCACTCTCAATCACATCCGGATAGAGAGTGCCCTGCACTAGGAAGTCAACTTGTCCTAATTTACGAGCTTCATCTTCAAACACCCGAATAAATTCGGTACCAATAATCTTGCGTTTGGTCTCGGGGTCATCTACGCCCTGCAATTTACCCAAGAAACGCTCAGCGGCATCAACATGGACGAGATTTATCTTCATATGCTCGCCCATAGTAGTTACTACCTGCTCGGCCTCATTCTTACGTAAGAGACCATGGTCAACAAACACACAGGTGAGCTTATCCCCAACAGCGCGGTGCACTAAGGCCGCGGCCACCGAAGAGTCAACTCCACCTGATAACCCGCACAATACCTTGCCACTGCCTACTGCAGCTTTGATATCTACCACCGCTTGATCAATAAACTGAGTAAGATTCCAGTCTCCCCGGCAGCCACATATTTGATAAAGGAAGTTCCTTAAAATTTGATTGCCCAGTGGGGTATGCCTGACTTCAGGGTGAAATTGTACCCCATATATTTTTTGTTCCCGATTAGACATAGCAGCTACCGGGCAAGCAATGGTGGTAGCATCGGTAGTAAAGCCTTCCGGCACCCGGAATATGGTGTCCCCATGGCTCATCCAAGCTTGAATGGTACCCGGAAGCTCACTAAAAAGATCCTCGGCTTGGTTGATCGTCAGTTCACTCTTACCATATTCTCTGACTTCCCCCCGCCTGATTTCTCCACCCTGTAATTTAGTAATTAACTGCATGCCATAACAAATGCCCAGCAATGGAATATTACTACTTAGGATACGAGGGTCACACACTGGCGCCTCCGGTAGATGAACGCTGGCGGGCCCACCTGAGAATATGATACCCCGAGGCTGACGAGCAATTATATCTTCATAAGGGGTGTCAAAGGGAAGCATCTCACTATACACCCCCAGCTCCCGCACCCTTCTGGCTATCAACTGATTATATTGTCCACCGAAATCAAGTACCAGCACCGATTCCTGGATCTGCACTTACTGACCACTCCTACCCTATAATACTTAGACTAAAAAATCCTCTGATCCTAATTAGCGGTAAACCTCGGGCTTAAGCACATAAACTCCGGGCAGGTTGCGATACCGCTCAGCGTAATCTAAACCGTAACCGACGACAAATTTATCGGGGATGGAGAACCCATTATACTTGGCCACCACATCAGACTGACGGCGGCTGGGCTTATCAAGCAGGGTGCAAACCTCCAGGCTTTTGGGATTACGCTGCTTCAGCATCGACAATATGTACTGCAGGGTAAGCCCGGTATCAATAATATCTTCCACGATCAGGACATGCCTACCCTCAATCGCTACCTCTAGATCCTTCATTATCCGCACTTCTCCCGAAGTCTCAGTCGAAGCACCATAGCTGGAAACATCCATGAAGTCGAGATTAACCATACCATCAATGGCACGTACTAAGTCCGACATAAACATAAATGCGCCCTTCAAAATACAGGCGACCAATAACTCCTCACCCTGATAATCGTGAGTTATCTGTTGTCCTAACTCTTTAACTCGTTTTTCAATCTCCTCCGCAGTAAATAAAACTTCAACATCATTTAACATCCTAAGGTTATCTTCCCTTCACCACTTAATTATAGAGAGACTTAGCTTCAGGTGGGCTTTAGCCCAACTGAAGTTTTGTCGACCTTATCCAGGGACTTAGCCGTTCTTAATTCCCCTTGTTTAAAGAGAGCCTGGTTACGGATAAGTCATCGGGTATAGAGAGACTTAGCTTCAGGTAGGCTTTAGCCCGCCTGAAGTTTTGTCGACCTTATCCAGGGACTTAGCCATGCTTATCCCATTATAAAGTATGAAATCGTGTCCAGCTAAGTTATCGGATACATGGATTATAGCAATTAGCAATTTTCCCTGTCAAAAATCAGTTCCCTTTGAGTGCGCCTTTCGGTACTTTCTTCATTTGCTCTTGCCATAGATATGGCAAGGATATATTTCCCGAAAGTGCAAAAAAGCCCCTCCTATCGGAGAGGCCATTCTAACGTTATTTACTGTGGCTTCTTTATAGTTATGGGTTTTCCGATATCGCTGAAACTCACCTCCAATTTAAGCATGGTATTGGGGTTGTGTTTACTCACCGCACTTAGTTCTGCTTTACACAAAACCTGTTGTTGGGGTTCACACCATAAGCGATAGTGGAAATTGTCCCAATAAACTTCCATCAATTCGTTTTCCAGGCTCGGGGTACAGTTAAGTACTGCACACCGCTGACCATTTACCTTTTCAAATCCTTGTAATTGAACCCCACCCACCTGTTTGAAGCTAAAATTAGATAGGGGGCTGAGTTCACTAACTAATACTCTGCCGACATTGCTGGCAGCGTCTTCCACCACCAGCCAGCGCTTAGCATAAGGGTCATAATTATAGCTGACATTATTAATATAATAAATATTGACCGGGGATTTGACCATTTCCCCCTCGATATGAACGGCACCA
>JBLNAS010000296.1:0-5193 GCA_050259475.1 Methylocystaceae bacterium | reverse complement strand
TTTTTCGAGATCATAGTTTATGTTTTTGCCCTTAACCTGGTGCTAAAACAATTGGATGACCCGATTAAATTTTTAGCCTATGGACTGGGTTTTGCTTCGGGTATATTTGTGGGCAGCTTAGTGGAAGAGAAGATGGCACTCGGCTTCCGAGGCCTGCAGGTAATACTATCGGTGGATAATGCCCATATTACTGAAATTTTACGGGACGAAGGGTATGCGGTTACTACCTGGGATGGCCGGGGCAAGGAAGGGCATAAATTAATACTGAATATTATTGTGCGCCGCAATCTGGCCGGTAAGTGTGAAAAAAGAATTATGGAACTTGACCCGAATGCTTTTATCGTCTTCTTGGAGCCCAAAGATTTCAGTGGTGGGTATGTGAAGAAATAGGGTTAGGCATGTCTGACCCTAAAAAAGCATATAGAGAATATAGACTATAGAAGCAGGTGTGGAGATGGATAAGAACATTGTCTTAATTGGTTTCATGGGAGCGGGTAAGACTTCGGTAGGAAGAACCATTGCCCAGAAATTGGGCTGGTCTTTTATTGATACTGATCAGGAGATAGAAAGATTGACTAGTTTACCGGTACATGAGATTTTTCGCCGTTATGGTGAGGTTCGCTTTCGCTCTGAAGAGCGGCTGTTAGCGAGTAAATTACTGGTGAGAAAGCACATGGTGGTAGCTACCGGTGGGGGCATGGTTCAACATTCAGATAATGTGGAGTTGCTGAAACAAAACGGTACCATGGTTTGGCTGCATGTTACTCCGGAAATGGTACTGCGACGGGTAGGCAGGCGAACGGTTGATCGTCCACTTTTAAGGGGCAAACTGAATGTGGAAGATATTACCGAGCTACTTAAGGCGCGGGAAGCAATCTACACTCAGGTGGCTGATATCGTGGTAGAAAACGAAAACCGCTCACTCGACGAATTAGCCCGTGAAATTATCAATCGCTGTCAGGAGCATGAAAGTCAAAACCACGAAAACATTAAGCAAGACTAAAAAAATGGCCTAGGTTGTTTGGGCTAATGTGTATCACCAGAAATTATTAATTATACCGAGGAAGCAGGCTAATGCCAGGCTTCCTCTTCCTATTTATTGGCTTCCAATCTCGGTTAATTAAAGGTTATCCAAAGCAGGTTTCTGAGTTTTAACTAGCGAATTAAATATTGTGACAATTTATTTTGCTTTTTGTAACTGTAAATAGTGATTAAATATTATAATTATTGACAAACTCCCAGCTTTAAACTGGAATTCCAAAACCTTTTAATTTGCTAAATAAAGATTAGGCTAAGGGAAGGAAGTATTACCTGTGAAACGCAAGCTGTTAGGTGACTTGCTGCTGGAACAGGGAGTGATAAATCGACCCCAGTTAGATGATGCATTGACTGATCAAAAAATCAGTCGGGAGAAATTAGGGTCGATTCTAGTCAAGAAGGGTTACATAACTGAACTTCAATTGATTGAAACCCTGGAGTTTGTGCTAGGCGTTCCTCATGTACAGCTAGGTAAGATGAATATTGATGCCGAGGCGGTAAAATTGATTCCGGCGCAGATGGCTCGTGCTCATCAGGTCTTGCCGGTTAGCGTGAAGAATGGACTACTGACCTTGGCTATGGCTGACCCACTTAATTATCAGGCGATCGATGATGTACGCATGTACACCCGGTTGGATGTAGTCCCGGTGCTGGCCAGTCAAAGGGAAATGGATACTGCAATTCGGCAATACATGGCCTTGAAAGTCGACTCCCGCGTGGAGAAGATGATTAACGAAATGGGGCAGGAGGAGAAAAAGGCGAACCGCCAGGAAGAACGCCTGGTGGAAGTCGAAGATGATGCCCCGGTAATTCGGATGGTCACCTCCCTCCTCACCCAGGCAGTACAGGGACGGGCTAGTGATATACATATTGAACCGAGCGAATATGATATGCGAGTACGCTTTCGCATTGACGGCATCTTATATGAGGTGCTAAGGTTGCCCAAAAAATCGGCTGCAGCGGTAATATCAAGGGTCAAAATTATGGCCGACTTAGATATTGCGGAAAAACGCATGCCCCAGGACGGACGCTGCCAGTTGAAGGTGGATGGACGGGAGATTGATTTTCGTATCTCGACATTACCGACGGTAAATGGGGAAAAAGTGGTCATGCGTATTCTTGATCGTGCTCAAGCACTTACTACGATTGATCGTTTAGGGTTTAGCCCGCAAAATCATAAGGCACTCACTAATCTGGCAGCTCGGCCTCATGGCATGATTTTAATTACCGGGCCTACTGGTTCGGGTAAGACCACCACACTTTATTCCATGCTAAGTTTAATCAATGCGGCTGAAAAGAATGTAATTACCCTGGAAGACCCGGTGGAATACTCGATGCCAGGCATCAATCAAGTTCAGGTTAATCCGCGGGCTGGATTTACCTTTGCTAGTGGTCTGCGTTCGGTTCTCCGTCAGGACCCTGATGTGGTGATGGTGGGAGAAATTCGTGACCAGGAAACCGCCGGGCTCGCGATTCAGGCTTCGCTAACCGGGCATTTGGTATTAAGCACTCTCCATACCAATAGTGCTGCGGCCACCATTACTCGCCTGGCTGATATGGGCGCTGAGTTCTATCTGTTAGCATCGGCTTTGGCGGGGGTAGTCGCACAAAGGTTAGTACGGCGGCTATGCCCCAATTGCCGCCAGGCTTATGAATTGGACGGAACCACCGCGTTTCGTCTGGGAATGGATGAAGTAGCGGGTAAGATATTTTACCAGCCCACCGGTTGTAACATGTGCAGACAAGTAGGATATATGGGGCGGGCGGCGCTGCAGGAGGTCTTAGTTATCGATGAAGACCTGCGGGTGGCAATTACCACCGGTAATACCTATGAGGATAATCTGGAGCGTATTGCTACCAACAAGGGGATGATAACTATCCGTGAAGATGGGATAGCTAAAGCCCTTGAAGGAGTAACTTCATTAGAAGAGGTTATTAAAGCGGTAACACTGGGAGGTTAAAAAGCTTGGATAAGAGTATTAAGGATATTCTAGCCAAAGCGGTAGAAATCGGGGCCTCTGATGTTCACTTGACGGTATTTCGGCCTCCGGTATACCGGGTTAATGGTAAATTAATATCGCTCCCGGACGATGAGCCCTTAGCGGCGGAAGATACGACTCGTCTGGGTGAAGAGATGATTCCCATGCCCAAGATTAAGCAGCAGCTTGACGAAAATGGACAGGCCGACTTTTCTAATGCCATACCAGGCGTCGGTCGTTTCCGTATCAACATGTATGTCCAGCGGGGTTCATATGCCTGCGCGATACGACTAATCCCTTTCAACATTCCCCCCTTAGATAGTTTGGGTTTGCCACCTGTGGTGCGTGAATTAGCCATTAAAGATAGAGGTCTAGTGCTGGTCACGGGTGCCACGGGCAGTGGCAAATCAACTACTTTAGCGGCGATGATTGATTTGCTTAATCATACCCGCAATAGCCATATCATTACCCTGGAGGATCCGATTGAATATCTGCATCGCCATAATACTTGCATTGTTAATCAGCGGGAAATCGGTACCGATACCGCTTCCTTTGCCTCAGCTTTGCGGGCTGCCCTGCGCCAAGACCCAGATATTATTCTGGTCGGTGAAATGCGCGATTTGGAAACGATATCGACGGCAGTAACCGCAGCTGAGACCGGTCATCTGGTCTTAGCTACCCTGCACTCATCGAGCGCGGCCCAGACGGTGGAACGTATTGTTGATGTTTTCCCACCCCATCAAATGCCACAGATACGGACGCAACTAGCTGCGACCTTGCAGGGGATAGTATCACAGCAGTTGATACCCAAGGTGGATGGTAGCGGGCGCGCCCTAGCGGCGGAGATCATGGTGGTCACCCCGGCTATTCGCAATCTTATTCGGGAGAATAAAGGACACCAGCTCTACTCGGCTATCCAGACCGGAGCCGCCCAGGGCATGATGACTATGGAAAAATCACTTAAAACACTATATCAAAAGGGTCTGATTTCTCTGGAAGAAGTCAATAAACGGGCTGGGGTCTTAGAATAAGCGGTAATAGATTGTAGGGGTGAGGACACTGAAGTATCGTTACCGGGTTAAGGATAAGATGGGTAAAACCCAGCAGGGAGTGCTGGACGGCGAGAACCGTAATCTGGTTCTTGAAAGCCTGGTGGGGCAGGGATATTATGTCCTCCAGCTCGAGGAACAAAAAAATAAGGGATTATCCATGGAAATCAGCTGGCCTACTTTTACTCGAGTATCCACGCGGGAACTTTCAGCCTTTACTCGGCAGTTAGCTACCATGATCAATGCTGGTCTATCGATTTTAAAATGCTTTTCGATTTTAGGTAAGCAGACGAATAATCCAGGACTAAAAAAGGCGGTATTACAGATCAGGGATGACCTGGAGGCTGGGATGCCTTTATATCAGGCTCTGAATAAGCACCCCAAGATATTCTCCCGCATGTTTGTCAGTATGGTACGGGCGGGTGAGCTGGGTGGAATATTGGATCAAGTATTAGATCGCTTATCCGAACATCTAGAACGGGAACAGGAGATTAGTTCCAAGGTCAAGTCAGCTTCGGTTTATCCCACGATCATCTCGATATTTGCAGTTTTGGTGGTCTTTTTTATCATTACCTTTGTCATGCCCACCTTTACTGATATGTTTGTGCAAGCCGGGGTACCGCTGCCTACTCCCACTAGAGTATTACTTAAAGCGGGAATCTTCCTAAAAAGCAGTTGGTATTTAATTTTTGGGGCAATTATCTTGTTAGTGCTGGGAATCAAACAGTGGAAAAAGACTTCGGCGGGAAGGCTGTTCTTTGATACGTTAATCTTGCGTATCCCGGTAGTAGGAACAACCATCTCACGAGTGACAGTAGCCCGATTTGCCCGGACTATGGGCACCCTAGTGCAGTCCGGTATCCCGGTACTGGCAGCCCTAGAAGCGGTTGAGGAAGTGGTGGGCAATGAAGTCATAGCCCGCGCTATTAGAAAATCACGGGCTAGTATCCGCGAAGGTGACACCATATCACGCCCGCTGGCCGAGACTGGAGTATTTGAACCTATGGTCACCCAAATGATCGCGGTAGGTGAGGAAACCGGAACCCTTGATGACATGTTAGTACGTATCTCGGCTTATTTTGAGCGTGAGGTCATGTATCTAATTGATGCCTTGATGGCGATTATGG
>JBLNAS010000295.1:0-2800 GCA_050259475.1 Methylocystaceae bacterium | reverse complement strand
GCTGGTAATTACGGTCGGGATATTACTGGTGCCGGCTGCGATGGATCGGTTTGGCAATAAGCAGACAACAACGGATAGTGGAGCACAGGTATATATTATTGATCAGCGCAATTTGATAGCCGATGAGATGATAAAGAACCCCAGGTTATTTGAGGGTTATACTCTTAAGCAGGTCAAGCCTTCGGCTATGGCAGCAACCCGAAAAAAGGTAAAAGCGGAAGGTAACTCCTTACTGGTTGTTGTTAATGAAAAAAATGGTATGCCAGTTCTTGAGTACTATATTGCCAACCTGAAGAGTAGAGCACGGGTGGATAGCATTACCCGGACGATCAATGCTGTTTACCTGACTAAAGAATTGCATTCCGTGAATATTCCTCCCGAGACTGTAGCCCGTCTGGTGCGGGATATTCCCTTTTCGGTCAATGAACTCGGAGGTGGCAAAGAACAGCAAGCTAATGGCATGGTATCTTCGATGTTGATCATGATGGTATTATTTTTTGCTATTTACTTTTATGGTTATGGGGTGGCAATGTCTATTGCTTCGGAAAAAACCTCCCGGGTTATGGAATTACTCATCACTTCCGCTAGTCCGGCAAGCATTGTACTCGGCAAAAGCTGTGCCATGGGTTTGCTGGGGGCTATCCAATTAGCACTGCTAGTGGGGGCCGCCGCAGTAACTTATAGACTGGCCTTTCCCCCTGATTTAACCATCAGCGGTATATCTCTCAATTTAGCTAGTTTTACACCAGAGGGAATTGCGGTGATTTTTATTTATTATCTTCTTGGTTATGCCCTTTACGCCATGTTAAATGCGGTGGTGGGAGCTACTGTTAGCAAAGCTGAAGATCTCAATTCGGCTTTAATGCCAATATCCATGATCAGCATGTTGGCGTTCTACGTGAGCTATTTTACCGTCATGTCACCAGATTCAATGTTAGCTAGGGTGATATCCTATATTCCCTTCACCGCACCATTCTCGGTTCCTGGCCGATTCTTGTCTACAACTGTATCTCCCATGGTATTAGGGCTATCCTTGGTGATTCTGCTGGTCAGCGTGGTTCTGGTGAGTTGGCTATCAATCAGGCTCTACTCGGCAGCAGTCCTACATTATGGTGAGAGATTAAAACTCAAAGATCTGATTCGGATGTCACCTAATTAGCATTAAAAGGAACCTTAGCAGATGCTTTATCCGAAGAAAATAGTTTGATATAAACTGAGCCCCCGCCATCCGAATCAATGACCTTTTTGCGTCCCCTCATCTGACATGATACGACGCCACAATTGTTTGGCAAGGCTTTCAACTTGAGAATCTCTTTCCTTTTCACTGAGTTTTTCATTAAATTTATCGTTCGATAATTGACGTCCAGCGATTACAGTACTTATAATCTCCACGGTTTCAGGTTTTTTCTCAAAAACTTCACTTAAGTGGTCTCGGTGAATCTCATAGGCTATTACATCCGTGGTAGCTCTAATGGTAGCCGTGCGCGGTTCACCTGTTAACATGGACATCTCGCCGAAAAACTGCCCTGGTGTAATCTGGGCAATTACAAGTTCAGTATCATTCTTATTAAGGATCACCTTCAGCACACCTACTACAACGATATACAACGAGTCTCCCGGGTCACCTTCATGGAATAGGGTTTCCCCAGAATTAAAATAGCGAAGGTTCATCTTGGAAGCAATCATTTCCAGATATTCAACCTCTAATTGCTCTAATGAGTCAACTTGACGGAGCAGAGCGAGGCGGCCTTTTTCTGATCGATAATCAACGGTCTTGGCCGGCATTGGTGCATAATAGGAATCAGTTTTCGGATAGGCAGGGGAAATACCTGATTTTTGGAGATTAGTTATAATGCTGTCCATAACCAGATCTTTTGATTTGCCGGGTCCGATTTTGCTTGCATCAATCCAATATTTAAGCTTGTACTGAATACCCATGGGGTCGATGGCTTTGATACGTACTTTAGGTTCCTCATGTTTAAGAAATCCTTTGGTATCTAAAAGTGCCACCACGCTGGAATGCATAATGCGTTTCACATCACGAATAGGAACAGAAAAATCAAAGGAGAACATAATTTCCATCTCGGATTCACTTGATGGCCTGGAGAAATTGGTTATAACCATGGTACTCATCACATTATTAGGAATGATTACAATATTATTATCTCCGGTTTTGAGGCGTGTGGTTCGCCAGCTAATATCTATGACCTGTCCATCCATTCGTTCCTTATTGAGCATTATAAAGTCGCCGATGCGATAGGGCTGGTCAAAGTTAACCGTCAAACCCATAAAAAGATCCATAATGAGGGAGCGCAGGGCAAAACCTAAAATCAAGCCCATGAATCCTGATGCAGCCAAGATACCTGAAACCGGTCGGTGAAATACGTTGCTCCAAATCCCGGCGAAAGCCAGCAAGTAGAGAAGCCCAAATACCAAATATTGAGCAACCCCGGGTAGGACGCCTTTATCACGTCTTTGCATAACTCGGTTCCAGATTAAATTAATAGCCCTTCCGATTAGAGACGCACTAAAAAACCATATCGCACATTTCGCAGTATATTGAATATACATCGGATCGACAAGCTTATCAGATTTAAGTATGGGATATTTAAGCAGTGCGATACTGCCTAAAAGCAGCAATGACGGTACTATAAAATTGCCGGCAAACTTTTTCAAGAATTATTTCCTCCCACTGGTACAGAAGTAATATTAATTTAAGGAAAACTTATATGAGTATATCGACCCCTAGGGGGCAAGCTCTAACTTTAAAGGTTTTAAATTTAATAACGTCTATTCGTAT
>JBLNAS010000294.1:0-3195 GCA_050259475.1 Methylocystaceae bacterium | reverse complement strand
TGACGCCTTCTTCTTACTGGGGCTGCTAACCCGTAATTGTACCGGGCAAGCGATAACAAGTTATGTATCAGTCCTGAACGGACCTCGTCGATCAGAAGAAGAGGATGGACCCGAGACCATGTATGTCATCATCGTTGATAATGGCCGCAGCCAAGCTTATCAAGATGCTGAGTTAAAGGAGGCACTACGCTGTATTCGTTGTGGGCGTTGTGGTATTCAGTGTCCGATTTATATGCGGGTCGGTGCCTACCCTTACGGTAACTGTTATCCAGGCCCGATGGGTAACGTGTTAGCACCTTTAGTGATGGGGTTAAAGAGCACTAAGGATTTGTATGAAGCCTGCACACTTTGTGGTGCTTGCCAGGCGATATGTCCTTCTCGCTTGCCTCATGTCGATTTATTTTTGCAGTATCGGCAAATGAAAGCTTCAGATCCCCATGCCGCTGGCAGCAATTTGACCGAACGCATGGGATTTAAGCTTTGGTCCATGGGTATTCAAAAACTAGGGTGGTATAAAACCGGAACCAAGCTAGTGCGGCGATACCTCCAATCGGCAGGTAAGGATGGCTATATTAGCAAATTACGCGGACCAGCAGCAGGCTGGTTTGTTAGTCGTGACCTACCGGTACCAGATGATAAAAGTTTCCGTGAGCGTTGGCAAGAAGGACTGGGGCAAGAAGCTGGACAGATCTACGATCAAGCCGCAGCGGCAAAGGAGGCGGGACAATGACGAGCCGTGAACAGATACTAGGACGAATTCAGTCTGCCTCCTGGGCGAACGGAAAGCTACCAGCACCGGTGATTGCAGCGAGTGCACGACAAACCGGGGAAGTAGATTTGTTTACCAGTCGGGTGCAAGCCGCAGGAGCTAATGTCGAGAGAGTGAACGATATTGCAGCCGCCAGAGCATTACTGGCCACTATTATCCAGGAACAGCAGCTAGAAAGAATTATTGGAGCAGATGACCAAGCAACCGGGGAGATGCGCTTGCCTGAATTGGCGGTTGAAATCGGTTTTGCCTACCAGAGTTCCTCTGAGTTAAAAGGTAATCAATACCGTGACTATGTTATTAATGCGCAATTGGGGATTAGCGGCTGCAGTTATGGGATAGCGGAGACTGGAACCCTAGTTTTAGCGCATAATCATGCTAATGAAAGACTGGTTTCCCATGCGCCGGACCATTATGTGGGTTTGATTTACCCAGAACAGATTCTAGCCGACCGTTTAGTGCTGGGCTCAATTTTACAGGCCGAAACTGATCCCCCAGCAGCTTGGACCTTAGTTACCGGTGTTAGCCGTACCGCTGATGTTGCCTTGCAGGTAGTCTTAGGGATGCATGGTCCGCGTCGAGTGACAGTGATAATCATCGGTTGACCCTCGGAGCTGAAGCGAGTATGGTGGTATTGATGATTATCTTCAGGGAGGCAATCGATGAGCAGGTCGGTCACAAGAGCCTTGACTATCCTGACTTTATTTAGTCGGGAAAAGCAGGAATGGGGAATTACCGAAATCAGTCTCGAGTTACAATTACCGAAAAGTACCGTTCATGGTTTGGTGAAAACCCTGGAACAGGAGCAGTTTCTAGCCGTAGGAGAAGCCGGCCGATATCGTCTGGGGATTAAAGTTTTTGCTCTGGGTATGGCTTATGCGGGTAATGTCAAGCTAACTACCGCCGCTGAACCAGCCGTGCGGGCTTTAACCGAAAAGTATCAGCAAACGGTACATGTGGCGATTTATGCCGGTAATATGGCGGTTATGGTAGTAGTCGCTCGGGCTGGCAGCATGGGGATTATGGCTCCTAGGGTAGGGGCGGGTATTGCTGCCTACTGTACCGGGGTGGGGAAGGTACTGTTAGCCTATCAATCGCCACAACATATAGAAGAGTACCTAGGTAGTGAGACTCTGGTGCCAATCACCCGCAATACGATCACGGAGAAGGCGGCATTACGCCAAGAGCTTGAACAAATCCGTCAACAAGGCTATGGTATGGATCAGGGTGAAGCCTTACTTGAAATCGGATGTATTGCGGCTCCGATTTTTAGCGTTGATGGTCAGGTGATTGCCGCCATTAGTATATCTGGACCACTAGATAGTGTTCTCGATGAGAAGGTATTTAAGCGCGTGCGACAGGATACCCTGGAGGCAGCCCAGATGGTATCAGCAATTTTGGGCTACCGACGATAATAAAAGATTACCAACAAAAAAGCCCGGATGAGAAGTTTGTCTCACCCGGGCTTTTAATTTCGATGATCCTGCAATCAATTCCTAAAAGGCCGGGATAACACTATCACTGTATTTTTCCTTCAGGAAGGTCTTTACTTCCGGAGAAGTCAGGGCTGTCCCCAATTTCTTGATGGCGGCCTTATCTTTGTCTTCGGCCCGAACTGCCAGGACGTTGGCGAATGGGGAGGTGCCCGGTTCCAGATAAATAGCATCGGTAGTTTTTAGACCAGCTTCAAAAGCATAGTTGCCGTTGATTACTGCCAAGTCAAGATCATCAAGTGAGCGCGGCAACATAGCAGCGTCCATCATCTGAATCTTAACATTTTTGGGGTTTTCCACAATATCGGTATCGGTGGCCGTTACCCCAGCTCCGGCTTTAAGCTTGATCAGCCCGGCAGACTCTAACACTAATAGGGCACGACCGCCATTGGTAGCATCATTGGGAATGCCTATTTTGGCACCTTCCTTAATTTCGTTGATGTTCTTTAACGATTTGGAGTATATACCCATCGGTTCAATATGGACTTTTGTTGTCCAGGCCAAGTTTTTGCCGTTGTTTTTGTTGTAATCATCGAGATAAGGTACATGCTGGAAGAAGTTGCCGTCAATTTGCCCATCGGCGAGGGCAGGATTGAGCTGGACATAGTCAGTGAAGACTTTTATTTCCAGGTCGACACCTTCTTTAGCTAGCAGTGGCTTAACCACTTCTAAAATCTCAGCATGAGGCTTGGCGGTGGCACCAATTACTAGTTTGGTTCGGGTATTAGTATTGTCAGTTGTTGCGGGAGCCTTTTCTTTACTCCCGCAACCAGCAACCAGCAGGGTAGAGAATATTAGGATTAAGACCAGAGCTAGGGTTTTCTTTTTCATTATTTATTACCTCCTATTTTTAGTGGCTTTGTCGACCACCGTATCACCGATGACCTGTAAGCCCTGCACCAGCAAGATAAGTAGGGCGACCGTTATTAGTAA
>JBLNAS010000293.1:0-4104 GCA_050259475.1 Methylocystaceae bacterium | reverse complement strand
CAGCCATCACGCAGCTCATCAACTACCAATTCAGCTATCTTGGCTTGTTCAGGATTAGGTGGGGGTTGGGGGGCAGCAGCATGGATCGGGGTATTCGCCCCTTCAATAATATGATCAATTTCACTAATATGAACTGTTTCTTCGTAACCTCCCAAACAACGAGGCATGGTTTTATTCACCTCGACTATCGCCACCCTAGCATTTAAAGCACTGGTACGATTATGGGAAGCCGATAGGCCGAAATTGAAATACCCATGCTTATCCATGGGGGTAACCTGGGAACACCAAACATCGGCTCCGGTCTTTTTCTGGTACTGGGGGCTTGAGAGTAGATGGTTAACTTCGTGATAGTTAAATGGCCAGTGCAAATGATGATAATTAGCCGCGATTCGCCGATCCACCCCCGTCATATACCAGGAACCATAGACAAAGGTTTTCTGTTCGGGGTCACAGGAGACCACCTGGGGAATTGGGTCCAAAGTGGCCATCACCCTGACTCGAACATTAGTTAAGCTCTCATCCCCGGCTCTTGCGCCCAGGGCGGCATCAAAATCCAGGGGCCTAGTCACCATCATGCCATATTCGATAATGTCATTAGACTGCACCAGGAGAGCGGCATCACGAGCACTGATCAGTTTACGCTGATACTCTTCCAGATAAGTGGTTGTCACTTACTCCCCTCCTCCTTTGCTTCCATTAATTGTAATATGTTCCTGCCGTTTCGCCTATACCCCTCGTCACAACCAGAGAATATCTATCGCTATAGCCGCATAAAAAAACTCGGGGCTATCACCCCGAGCTTAAATAACTCTTATTTACTTCTACCTAATTTGTTTGTGCTGGCGCTGAACGAAGTTGTTTGCCAGCCTTGTCGATATAATACCACTTGCCATCCTGGGTCTTAACGATTGCTTGATTGCCACCTGCGTAAACAAAGGCCGTCCCGCTGGTATAAATCGGCTTCATAATGAACACATCTTGACGGTTAATATACCCCCATTGATTAGCCGCTACCCTTACCCCAGCTACCCCGCTGGTGAAGGGCTGAGCTTCTGGATACTTCGGTACAATAACATAATTACCTTTATCATCAATGTATCCCCAGCGACCGTTCAACATAACCGGACATACACCCTCTTTGAAACTACCTACTTGATCGAACTGAGGAGGAATAATCACATTGCTGAACCGATCGATAAAGCCCCATTTACCCCGATCGTTGTTAAAACGATTCATATCCAGGTCATTGGGCAAAACACGCATAGTAAAACTCAAATCTTTAATCATAGCCGGTGGAATATCTCCACCGGGCTGGTGCCATTCCACATCCAGACTTGCTTGATAATCACCGACTTTAAGATAGGTAGGCACATCGGCATACAGCTTAATATTAATCGTTTCGTTCGGTTTAATAATGGTTTCTCCCGCTGAATTACGCCGATACTCCGCTTTCATTAATCCATGGGGAGTTATCGTTAGCTTGGCTTCCTGATCGCGTGACATATTACTAATTAACCGGTTTTTTAATTCTACGGTTTGTCCGGGATGCAATTCCAGGACAAAATTATTATCGGGAAACTCAGTTGGCCGATAACCACGAAAAAGGTTATTATCTACCTTATAGCTGGGAACTGGTTTACTGGCTTCCTCATAATCAGCCTTTAATTTGTGGTACATAGCAATCAGATCAGGTGAAAAGGTACTACCTGCCCCCACCACCAAACTAAGAATAATCATCCAAAACACTATCTTCAGCGCGCGCATAACATCCACCTTCTGCTGTTATATCAAATCTGGCTTTTGCCTTAAGTAGGTAAGAAATCACCTTAATTATGTTATCGGGAAAAATGCCTTCCTACCTTACCGCAATCTGCCCTCCAGCACAAGGCTAAAATTCGCGCAACCTCATCCACAGACAATAACCCCAACTTAACCAGTCAACCTACCACAGATAACCTTAATATCATTAATTAAAATAGATGCTATCTGCAAAGAACCACCCCGGTAATTGTCGCCGGAGTGGTTCTTAGTTTTTATCAGATAAAAAGTTAAATATAAATATAACCTGTAATATATATACTGAATATTTCCATTATAATAATATTATTGTGTTAATTATCACTAACTGATTAATACGACCGGGATCATAGCTGTGGGCAACGGTTTTATATCAGATTATTCTCAACATAGGATTAAACGATAAAAGTAAAATTTGCAAAGGAGTGAAAAAGTGGAAGAAAGAATTTGGCAAAAGAATTATGATCCCCAGGTACCGGCGTCCTTTACTTATCCGAAAATCCCCTTAAAAGAGCTGTTTAAAAGAAATGTAATGGACTATCCCGAAAAGCCTTATTTAATTATCAACGATTTAGAGCTTAACTACAGTACGGTGAATATGCTAGTAAACGGTTTAGCTAATTATCTGCTGCATTTAGGGGTAGTTAAAGGTGACCGTGTCGCTCTGATGATGCCCAATATTCCACAATATGTGATCGGTTTCCATGCCTGTATGAAAATCGGCGCCATTCTAGTACCCACCAACTTTCAGTATACTAAGCATGAATTGGAACATACCTTCAAAGATAGTACCCCCAAAGTAGTTGTCGTCATGGCGGCATTTTCAGCCAATGTTATTGATCTACATGAATCCGGCAATTATCAGTTTGAAAAAATACTAACTGTCCAATTACCAAGCATGCCGATGGAAGTCAAACCTTGTGCGGTCGCCATCGACTTTAATGCAGCCATCCAAGGCCTGGCAGATTTTTCGGAACCCACTATAGAAGTCCTACCAGAGGATCTGGCAATTCTACAATATACCGGCGGAACCACCGGAGTATCAAAGGGATGTTGTTTAAGCAACGCCAATGTACTGGCGATGGCACTACTAACTACTACCTGCGTAAGTGCTAATTGTCCCCTTAGTGACATTAAAACCCTGGCCGCGATCCCGCTGTATCATATTTATGGCCAAAATACCAATATTAACGTATGCCTAATCTCCGGCGGTACTATGGTATTAATTCCTAACCCAAGCGATCCCTTAACCATTCTTGAGGCGATTAAAAAACATAAACCTACCGTTTGGGCCAGCGTTCCAGCCATGATAATCGGCATTAACAATCATCCCCAAACCCCGGATTATGATATCAGTTCGATAAAAATAATCATCGGTGGTTCATCACCCATCGCGCTAGAAGCCATTAGGAAATTCGAGGAGCTGTCCGGAGGTACTATCATAGAAGGTTATGGCATGTCTGAAACGTCAAACGTTTTAACCGTAAATCCTCTGCGCAAAAGAAAAGTCGGTACGGTCGGAATACCCATGCCCGATGTAGATATCAGGCTGGTTGATATAGAAACTGGTACGCAAGATGTGCCGCTGGGTGAACCGGGAGAAGTTATTGCCAAAGGACCACAAGTAATGTCAGGCTATTGGCAAAATCAAGCGGAAACCGACAATACCATAAGAGACGGGTGGTTATACACCGGGGACATCGCCATAATGGATGAAGACGGATTTATATCGATTGTTGACCGCAAAAAAGATATGATCATATGCTCGGGATTCAATGTTTATCCCCGCGATATTGATGAAGTACTTTACGCACATCCTAAAGTTTTAGAAACTTGCTGTATTGGTATCCCCGATGAAAAACGGGGGGAAGCCCCAAAGGCCGATGTGGTATTAAAACCAGGCGTAACCGCTACTGCCGAAGAGTTAATGGCCTTTTGCCGAGAAAAGTTGACAGGCTATAAAGTTCCTAAATATATTGAATTTATCGATACCCTACCCCGTACCCAGGTTGGAAAACCAGATCGAAAAGCCTTAAAAGAATTTGATAGCAACAAGACTTCCTAAGTCACTGAGAACCAAGGGACACAGGAAAATGTTTTTTCCTGTGTCCCCTTTTTGTCTTAACAGAACATATTATACCTAGACTTTATTAAAGAAGTTACAAGTGTAACTTCCACGGTTAAACCCTCATTCAATCCTCTTTTCACAGCAGTTTTACTTATTATTTAAATCACCTTATGTATTAGTATTAGGTACCACAATCTAAGCTCTTTATAGAGGGTGTTGCCGGTGCTCATAAACTCTTT